>CAYWSV010000001.1:0-33956 GCA_964460155.1 uncultured Oligoflexia bacterium
CAGGCCTTAACCCATAAACGGATCTGGAACAAGTTAACGCTCGGAAGACTCCAAAGAGAGAACTCCCCGGAGAACCAGCGCTGCCGCCAAACGTGCAGTTTGCATTTGCGCATCACGTGCCGGACAAAGTTCGGCAACATCGACGACGCGACACATTTTACGGGACAACACATCTTCCACGCATGGCCAGAGAGTTTCAACCGGTACCCCAAAAGAAGTTGAGGCACTGGTGCCCATTGCTGCGGCAACATGAAAAACATCGAGGTCGATTGAAAGGTGAATGTGACCAGAAAAGCTGCTTTGTTTGGATTGATCGTCGATCCATTGCGAGACTTGCTCAACAAGTGGGCGATAGTCGTTGCTGGCGAGATTCCAGTACCGCCAGGGCTCACGCCCCGCTGTGTACTCTGCAACAGATACACCCGCAGCCATCGCATAGTCCCACAGACTTTGAGGATTGCGCTCGCGTTGAAGTCCGATTTCAAACAGAGCGCGCCCTTCGGCAACACGACTGCCGAGATTTTCGATCACGCGACGAAACGGAGTTCCGCTGTTGATTTGACCTGCACTCACCGGTCGCAGATCAAAATGCGCATCAAAGTTGAGAATCGGTAAAAGCCCCCGACAGCTACGCGCATGACCTGCGTACGAGCCAAAACTAAAGTCGTGACCACCACCAATCACGTAAACCCGCGCCGCACCCGCGGCCAATAGACGCTGCACGACCTCCGAAAGTTGCGCGTGTGTCTCGGCAATCTCGTTGCGCAAAATGACATCTCCGACATCAACCCACCGCGATCCACACCATGTGCCATCGGCAAGACGTGTGTCGTAGAGCCTGTAAAACGCCTGTCGGAATGACTCGGGTCCTGCCGCAGCACCTGTGTGGCCCATATTCAGCGCTACACCGCGATCATCTGGGATGCCGACGATGACGTAGCGATTCTCAAGAGACTCGAAAATCTGCGGCTCGTCATGTGAGTCCGAAAAGACTCGCATCTGACGTCCAAGCATTTCTTCGCGCAGAACACTTGTATTGAAGCGAACAGGGGAAAGAAGAGACGAGGAAGGCGTAAGAGTCACTGGTGCTGCTCCATGCGGCTGACCCAAGCTTGAAAAACCTCCGGATCAGCAGCACGGGCACCAAGGCAATCATGCAGGTTTCTTTGGCGGAGGCTTACTTGCTGCGAGTCGTTGTTTACCCAACTGCTTTTCAATGGTCTTCAGAATACGCTGCCGCAAGGCTGGGTTTTCTTCAAGAATGATCTGTAGCAATTCGAGGTCATCGTGAGTTCGAAAAGCCCGTTTCTTTTTAGGGTCGTGCTGATCTTTCAATTTTTTGGTGTCGGCCATGCCGCGCCCTCCCATCAGAACAGATCGGAACTTCTCGAAGAGAACTTGGGGGAGGAGCTGCAGGGCTAGGTTATTGACGTTCGCCCGCGGCCGATTTCAGGTCATCAATGAGGTCCTGCGCAGTTTCGATACCCACCGAGAATCGCAGGAGATTTGAGTCAATGCCGATCTTTTTGCGGTGATCCGGCGGGACGCTCGCATGGGTCATTGTTTCCGGATGATTGACGAGCGACTCTACCCCACCCAGACTTTCGGCCAGACTAAAGACCCGCAAACGACTCAAAAACCGCTTCACATCGTCGAACGATCCTTTAAGGCGAACACTCACCATGCCCGAATATCCGCTCATCTGTTTACGCGCCAACGCGTGCTGAGGATGCGATTCGAGTCCAGGGAATATGACTTCCGAAAAAGCGGACATACCTCGCAGTGCCTCGGCTACAGCACAAGCATTGTCGTGATGTCTCTGCATACGCAATGCAAGCGTTTTGATACTGCGCAACAAAATAAAACACTCTTGAGGCGCATTCACAGCTCCACCTGCAAACTGAATAAAACGCAACTGTTCGGCGAGGGAGTCATCATTTGTCATGAGCGCACCACCCACGAGATCCGAGTGACCACCAATGTATTTGGTTGTGCTGTGCAGGACGATATCTGCACCCAACGCCAGCGGCAGCTGAAAAATGGGCGAAGCAAAAGTATTGTCCACAACCGTCAATGCACCATGAGCTTTGGCCAGTTGAGTCACAGCGCTGATATCAACAATTCGTAAAAGTGGATTGGTCGGTGTTTCGATCCAGACCAATCGAGTTTTAGGACGCATCAACGCTTTGAGCTCGGATGGATTGCGCATGTCCGCAAATTCAAAATCAATGCCGTACTTGGCAAAAAGTCTTCGGAACAAACGTCCGGTTCCGCCATACACATCATCGCAGACGAGAACATGATCACCCGGATTTAAAAGCTGGGCCACAGCATGAACTGCAGCAAGACCTGAAGAAAAAGAAATACCATGCCGGGCGCGCTCGAGAGCGGCCAAAGCAACCTCAAGCGACGTGCGCGTCGGATTGCCCCCACGCGAATAGTCGTATCCTTTGTGTTCCCCCGGCCCCGACTGAACGTAGGTCGACGTCTGAAAGATAGGAGTCATAATGGCGCCGGTCATAGGCTCGGGTTCCACGCCCGCATGCACGCACACTGTTTCGATTCCTTGAGGGGCCTTGTTCTTCGCATTCTCTTGCATGATAAATTTTCTCCGCACCGTCGGGGTCACTGCATCTGTGTTTCTTTTAAAAATAATGCTGCATGCCGACAACCCAGCTCTCAGGATGCCGAAGTCCCGACAATGCGCGCGCATAATCTGCTCTCAATCGCAGTCTTGCAATAGGACGAAAGCCCAATCGCAGTCCCAAACCCGCGCTGGACGCCACAGGCATCGACCATTCTCTGAATGATTTACCCGCATTACCTGCATCTGCAAAAACCACACTTTGTAAGACAACATTCGGGTTCACATAAGCAACCCACCGCTCTTCTGCGTTGATCGACCAAACGACCGAGCCAATCCGCTCGCCGTCATCCAGACCTCGCACAGCATCAAGGCTCCCCAACCGAAAAAGTGACAACAAACTCTGAGCATTGCTCCATTGTGTCTGCCAACGCACTCCAAAATTCTGTCTTTCAAAGAGAGACCAAAAATGCGTTCCGCTGAGAGCCAAAGACTGAACGAAGGGTTGAACGGTTGCGTTCGCTGAAAATATGTTCGCAGCTGAAAACTCAACGCGATGCCCCTCCCACAAGTAATCATCCAGAGCCATCCCATTGAAGCGGAAAAATAGACGCGTGCTCACACCCTCTTCATGCTTACGGGAAAAATTAGAATATTCAGGCATCGGATCAGCCAACGGGGAGCCCAACTCCCGGAAAAACGGCTCCAGACCAACACCCAGATCAAACGCAGACAAGCGTCGCTGAGCCGAAAGCATCAGGCGCGTGGACCGTGCCAACGGGGTTGAATATATTTTGCTGCGGGGATTCAAATAGAAAAATGGTCGCCGGCCAGATTGAAATTCAACAGCTGTTCGCCAAACAGGTCTAACGAAATGCGGTTGACGCCACCAAAGATTTATTCCACCAGCACCCGCGTATTGCTCGTATTGAAGACCTGCTTCAATACCTCGCCCAAGCAGGTTCAAATCGTAAAGTCCAAGAACGAGAAACTCAATCCCACCGCCGCTTCCACCACGTAGAACCGGTGTCAGCGTCCACTTTTCCCGAAAAATAAATCTTAAATTCAGACTCATATTTTCGGCTTGCTCTGCTTGAACGTCGACAGACACAAAAAAATTCGTGTTGCGCAGCCGCTGCACACCTGCGTCAACCATATCCTCGTTCACTTTGTCGCCCGCAGAAAAGCCCAACTCCTTGCTGACGAAATCCTCTCGGGTTCTCTTTAAGCCCACAAATTCGATTTTTCCGACAATCAAAAAGTCGACTTCGACTTCTTGAGACGCTTGAATCTTGACGTCCGCCCAAGCAATGGTGGAGCAGAAAAATGAAAAGCAAATGGAGAGGAAAGTGACGAGAATCCGCATTAGGCTTTTTGGACCTCATCTAATCCAGCACGGCGGAGCAGCCTATTGATTCGCTCAAACACATTTTGCTTTCTCAGTTCTGTATTGAGTGAATAAGCCATCTCGGCAGGTGTCAGATGTTTATTTTTTACGCTCTGAAAAAAAGGATAAACGACGTCCTGATTAAAGAGACTTTGTGCGACTATCGCGTACGAAAAAGGAGCGCACGCCTCGAGTGCACCAGATTCAACATAGCGATGCAAGAGCTCATCGGAGGAGTAGGGCACCCGCCGCGGAGTTATGACCACTCGCGCATCATCAAAAACTTCAACCCAGACCCACGTGGCCAATGGCGCATCAGGATGCTCAGGCAACTTTTCGACAAAGGGATATCCAACGCTTCCACAATTGAACCACAGGCCGCGTCCTTGAGGATCAACATGGCGTCCAAGATAATGGCTATGACCATTGAACACGATTTGCGATTCGGAATTTAACTCTTCGACCCACTGGTCGACGAAACTCGGCGAGAGTGCTGATTGTTGCGTGAAAAAATCAGGTACACGATTGTTGTTCGCGAGCGAGGCATGCACAGCCCTCAGCGGAGCATCGTCGGCAGACCAATGCTCAAGCACAGAAGCCTCGACCCTCTGCAAAGAATCACCCAATCGTTCAACAGTCCACGGGACAAACTTCCACAGCGGGCGTAAAAATTTCTCGTCACGCGGATTACGCGCGCACTGAAAAAGATATTCTTCATGATTGCCGCGTAAATGTGGGCACTTTAAGTTTTCAAGAGTCTTATAAACTGCTTCAGGATCGGGTCCGCCATCAAAGCTGTCTCCCAAACACACACGCCGAGCAGCTCCCGATCCACGAGTCGATTCGAGCTCATTGATGTCGTTCAACACGGCATCAAGGGCTGTTTGATTGCCATGAATGTCGGTAAAAATCGCAAATGTGGCATGCGTCTTACTCATGGTTCATTTCCGGAGTTCCGCTAAAATCAATAGACATCATCCGCCGGAACAGTTCGGCAAAGGCTGTCTTTTGATTCTGAGGTTCCAAAGGAAGTCCAGCACGGCGCAAGAGTTCTATTGTCGGTCCATGAGTGAGCAGATCTTCGGTCAGTGGAGCAATCACAGGCGCACGTCCCAAATCGCTTTCCGGCTTTGACAGAAACTGAATTGCCGTGTTGTGCAACCAATGCCGTGGCAATAAAACCTTCTCAGCCACAGCCGGAATGTATCCTTCCTCGTAGAATTGAAGGAAAGCATCTTCGTCGGGATGATACATTTTATCGCCAACAATCCAATGCCCAACAGCAGCGAGATGAACACGAATTTGATTGGTGCGGCCTGTCTGTGGCATGCAGGCGAATAGTGAATAATCCTCCCAAGACGCCAGACGAACACAGTGAGTCAGTGCATCAAGTCCTTCGTCAGGATTGTGCCAAAGCTTCAGCCGAATACGCGAGTTCACCGCAGGTCCAATGGGCAACGCGACCCGAAATTCATGCGGTACGGGACGCTGTCCCTTGGTGACTGCCAGATACATTTTCTTGACTGAGGAATCCCGAAAGCTCAACGACAGATCACGCCTCAGCGGTGTACTGCGAGCGCAGACAAGAATACCGGATGTTTCACGGTCGATCCGATGAACCGGCGCAGCATTGGCGTACCCCATTTTTTTCGCAATTTCGATGAACGTATTTTTCCCGTAAAGGCCTGCAGCATGCACAACCAAATTTCCTGGCTTACAGAAAACAGCAGCATCGCCATCGTCATAAACAACTTCAATATCGGTCATCATGTCGGGCTCATATTCTGGTGGATGGAAGAGCCAGATTTGATCACCCTGTTTAAGAACGTAGGTGGATTTTACGCTGATAAGAGTTAATGGCGCCTCGTCCGAGGTATGATTTTTGGGTGAATTCTGTTCAATAAGAATTTCGCCGATATCAACTCGTTGCTGCCAAATATCACGTGTATGAAATTTAAATTTTTCACCCAAATGACGATCGAGCCGCAATCCCACGCCCACATGTTCGAGGCGTCCACCCAGTCTGCGGAAATACTTTCGGTCGAGTGTGACACGCTGGACACGCCTACGTGACAAACGCGCGCGCAACATGCTTTGCAAGACTTTCTCGGGCAGCCCGTCAGGGCTTCCTTCATCGGACTGCAACATATTAAATCGTGAATTTTTGCTTTGAGCCGCAAATGATGACATCGCAGCGAGCACGAGCTCGGGCTCAAGACTGACAATCGACTTGAGTGAGTTGTTGAGATTTTGCAGACACGCCTGTGCACCACCGCCGGTTAAAATAATTTTTCCAATCGAATGTGCGCGCGTGACATACTCAATAAGACCACAGAATTGCAATGCAAGGCCACGCAACATCGATACCGGCGTCGAATAAGGCGCGGTGTCGATGAGCTCTGGAAGACGCTGCGGCAAAGTTACACTCGGAAGCCGCGCAGTTTTCTCGTGCAGGGCACGCAAACTCATGGCCGGGCCGGGTAAAATAAAACTCTCGATAATCCTGTTGTCTGCGCTAATTATAATGCCTGTAAATGCAGTACCGACCGAGAGTACGGCGACCGCACTCTGTGTCTCCTGTGCTGCCCGCGATGCAACCCATGCCTGCAGGGCGCGATCGACGCCCATCTGCTCGGGAGCATAGTCAGATTCGAGTCCTGCATCACGCAAAACCGCATCCGCATTCAGCGGCGACAAAAGAATTTCGCGTCCAGCAATATCTTGAGACACAAGAACAGACTCAAGACTTTCAATCAATTTCGTCGAGTGTGCTGCACTTGCAACAGCTGACCACACAAGTTCGACACGCGACGCACCTTCAACACTCTTCAAAATGTTCTGAACAAGATCTGTCTTTGCGAACAAACGCTGGTCTGCGGTCGTTTTACGGTCAAAATTCGACCAATCACTTTGCCCTAAAGTTATTCGCTCACCACATTCGCTGCGCCAATGAATTTGAGAATTGCCGAAATCAAGACAAATGCGCGCAAAGGGCGTGGGAAGCGAAACGTCTGCAGCAATGACTGGTTCAGGGTGTCCCTCAATCAACAGTCCTCCGTCGGCAGACAAGCCACGAAATGCACCTGTGTGTTCACCTTTGTTGACTGACAATGAGGTTCCCAGAGGCAAAGAACGCTCGAGAGTGAGGTGCCTCAATTGTTCTGCAGAACGTTCGGTCTGTACATAATCAACAAGTTCACGCACGACTTCAGCTGCGATAATTTCATTGAGGCTCTGTTTTAACTCAGTATTTAATTCGGACGCATCGATGCCCCACATCTCGGCGACACTTCCGGCGTGGGAAACCTCCTCTGGTGCACCAAGAATATTGAGGCCTAATCCGATGCAGACAAACTGCAAACTGTCGGCACGAAAAGAGGATTCGCAAAGAATGCCGGCAAGTTTTTTTGGTGCCAACGGGCGACCCTGCTGGACCTGACGAACAGGCCATGCCCAGACGTCGTTCGGCCATTTGAGACGCGCTTCACTTGAATCTTGGAGCGCCATGAGTTTTGAAAAGCCCAGCATATTGGCCACCCGAGAACGGGCGCGCCAAAGTGCATCGGTCACTGCACAACCGACGGCAAGGCTGAGCCAGCTCAACGGAATGCCAATTCGATCAGCTGGAATAACAAACGTCGTAGGACCAAAAACTTTGCCACGCCGCACTCCGCTGACAAAATCAGGCGCCTCTTCGACTCGATTCGCATCCCTGAGTTGAGCTTCGGTGAAACCCAGCTCGGATGCTTGGGTCCAGCGGCTTCCTCCCCGTCCACGACCGGCTGTTTGAACACGACACATAACTGCAAAAGGCTCGCTCAATCCTTTGTCTGCAATCAGTGTGCGCGCCAAATCCATCGTCGACGTTGTGTGCTGCGCATAAAAAGTCTTCATCCAAAAATCACCCAAGCTTATATAATTGCAAACTCATATCGACCCATGTGGCTTGATGAATGAGTGCCCCGGAACTTAAATAATCGACCCCTAATTTTGCATAGGCAGCAATATTTTCTTCCGTTATATTTCCACTCACCTCAAGAGCTACGGGACGTCCACATCGGGCGCGTTCTTCGACCGCAGTCTGGACGTCGGCAAGAGAAAAATTGTCGAGCATGATGACGTCAGCTCCGCCCTCGAGAGCCTGTCGGAATTCATCGAGCTGTGTGACTTCAACTTCGAGCCTCGTCAAAACAGGTGCGTTTTTATGCGCAGCCAACAGTGCAGCGCGGATACCACCAAATGTGCGGAGGTGATTTTCTTTAAGCATGAGTCCCGTATCGAGTGCGTGACGATGATTGCGCACACCTGCAACACGGGTCGCGTATTTCTCATACAGGCGAAGTCCGGGTGTCGTTTTGCGTGTTTCAAGAAGTTGGGGAGCTGGACACTGAGACTGAGAGGCTGCCTTTTCGATGAGATTGAGCATTTTCAAAGATTTACTTGATATTCCGCTCAATCGAGCTGAAAGATTCAACGCCACCCGCTCGCCCAGCAGGAGGCAACGAGCGTCGCCTTCTCCAGCAAGCACAACGTCACCCTTGCGCACGAGCGCCCCATCACGATGAGCGGACGCCAAATGTAATGGAATACGACCATGTGTGCGATAAAAGACCGCGGCCATCAACGATAATCCACACAACACAAAATCTTGTTTGGCAAGAATTTCCATCCGCATCCGCGGAGAATCGGGCGTCTGTGTCCATTGACTGACATCCCCGCCCCCAGCGTCTTCTTCGAGCCAAGCGTCGATATCTTTTTCAATTCTGCGCGGCGACACGCCAAACTGTGCGACCAGCTGTGCATCAACCCAGGTCTGGCTCAGAGCCGTTCCTTCAGAATCATGATGAGTCAAACCAGTTCTCCTTCGCTCTGTCTTGGACTTTCTCGCCGCGCTGACTATTGTGGGACGGCCGGCTGAAAATTGCAGGCGTCCCCCACGGAGACACCCGACCATGGACATGGGTCTACCATACACGTCTTTGATTGAAAGCCTCGAAAATCAGGTTGCACAGGGGCTCTTTACAGCATGGTCCTGTGCCCATGCCGACGGTGCACTGGCCGCCTTTTTTGTCGATGAATCCGAGCCCAGCGAGTGGTTACTCGACCAAAATGCCGAACTCCACCCTCATCAACCTGTGATGAGGACGTGGTTTCCGGCGTTCGATTTGGCCAGCCTCACCAAGCCCTTGCTCGCCAACGCATGGCTCCGCCTGCGGCTGGGTGCTGATCCTGTCCTGTGGCTTCAGAGTCCGTTGGCGAGTTTGATTGAGCCGCGATCAGCCGAGGGAGAAGACCTTAAAAAGTGGTGTGAGAAATACCCGTGGATGACCCTCGCTCATCTGCTCAATCACACGAGTGGTCTTCCGCCCTGGACGTGGTTTGGGCGGGCATTGTGGCGGCAAACAGAAAAAGACGGCACTGCACGCGGGCGAGCTGTCAGCCGTATGGCTGATCTGCAATCAGACGCTGCGGGCGCAGCAGCCCTGCAGGCGCGGCGAGATCTCACAGCACATATATTGAATATTCCTCTGACGCAGAATGCGCCGACTGCTGAAACCATTTACTCGGACCTCAACTACTACTTGCTCGCACGCGTCATTGAAAATTTAGCTCTGCAAAAATTCTCTGGCTGGACAGGCGTTGTTGAAGAGTTAAATCAACACTGGCAGACCAACTTTTGGCATGCGTCAACCGACCCCGAACGGAGTCGACTCGCCATCCCTTACTACCCATATGTTCACTCGCAAGTCGTTGCACACGTCTACGAAAACCGGAAGCTCACCAACCATGCCGGAGAATTTGGTGCGGTTCATGATACGAATGCCAATATCTTAGCCACCGATTTTCGAGCGTCATACGAATCAACACCGGTTGTTTCCTCTCATGCGGGGCTGTTTGGAAATATTCTTGATGTTGCCAAAACCGTGCCCTTTTTTGTTCAATCGCAGGCTGAATTTGAAAGCCTGAATGTCCCGCCAACTATCAGCAGTCCACGGTTTCGTTGGGGTCTCGATACTCCCTCAAACGCAATGTCAACAGCCGGACTCAAGGCGTGGCCACTGAATGAGGGCAGGTCTATCTTTGGTCATTTGGGCTACACAGGCACATCGCTGTGGATGGCTGATGATGGTCAATTTCACATCTTGCTCACCAACCGAACCGCGTGTCGCAGAGTTTCTGGCGGGACTTCAGTGCCGCGCATCCTGATCTTTCAAAAAGACTCGCAGACTCTGCCACTCTGCTGGATTAAATCTCAAAGTTCCGTTTCGAAACAAGGCGCAGGGCAGGGGTGGCAACCTATCCCGTGGCAGGAGGCCTATACACTGTGTTTCGAGCACTCGCGCATGGTCACCCGATACTGGGATCGCCACTGTTTGCGCTCACCGCCTGATTTGGCTTTTGTCCGAAGATCGACCGGACAACTCTTATGGTCGCATTGAATCCATGCTAGGGTGCGCAACGCTCCGCAGGTTCACTCAATTTGGAGCGGCAGGTCACCATGAAAGTTCAAAAACCCGTTTACAAACGCCCCCTGATACTCATTCCCGTACTTCTCATCGTGCTCGTTGCGACAGGCTTTTTCTGGTCACGCTACAATCAGATGGCGAAATTCGAACGCGACCAAAACACACGCACGGTCAAGGTAGTTCGACGCGACGTCCGACGCGATCTTCTTCTGACTGGTAAGGTTTTGCCCTCGAGCTCCATCGCGGTTTATTCACCTGTCTCCGGGCAGCTCAAGCAGATTTATGTTCAAGAAGGAGAACGTGTTAAAGAAGGTCAGCTGATGTTCGCTGTGTTGCAAGACACAAGCGGTCAGAAAGAACTTGAAGCACGTCAGAGTGAGGTTCAGCGCACCCGCCTTGAACTTCAGGCTGCCGAGGAGAATCTCGAGCGCCGCAAGAACGTCCGCGATCTCTTTTCGCAAGCGGAAAACGAAAAGGCCGAAAATGATTTTCAACGAGCCCAGCTCGCGTTCAACACAGCTAAGCAACAATTAAATCTTCTGGAAAATGCACTCGGCATCTCCAATAATTCGAGCTCGGGAAAAACCAAACGAAAAACAGACGCACGAACCTCCGTCATTTTCATCAAAGCTCCTAAGGAAGGAGTCATCACCTTCCTGAACAAAGCTGTCGGAGAGAGTGTGATGGCCACAACAGAAAGTGCCGAAGCAACAGGACGCGAGGTTCTCATCATCTCGGACACAGCAAAAATGATGGTCCGTTCGCGCATTTTGGAATCCGATTTGGCAGTCGTCAAAGCCGGACAATCTGTACAAATTAAACTCGATGCGTTCCCACAGAAACCATACCGTGGTCGCGTAAACCGCATCAGCCAGCAAGGGGTCGAAGATAAATCTGGCGGATACACCTATTTCGTGACCGACATGTTGATTGAAAATCCCGATGCTGATGTGCGCTCACAAATGAATGCCACAATTGAGCTTGTGGTTGCCGAACGTAAAGATGTTCTCGCCTTGCCCGCAAATGCTGTGGCTTCGCTGTCGGGACACTCAGTCGTCGAGCTCCCGCGCGAATCTCCGACATCGCCTCCTCGGTACCGTTCGGTCAAAACAGGAATATCAACCGACCTTTGGGTTGAACTGACAGGCAACGAACTCAATCTGGACGACAAAGTTCTAGAAATTGATTTTTCAAAACTCGATCTGAAAAAACTTGCCGAAGGCAAATTGGGAGACTCTGCCTCCGGCGGCACCGGACCTGCGCGCGCGCGCAAATGAGCAGCACATGAAAACAGCCGAGCGAGACAGTTTGTTTCAACTCAGCGAGGTGAGCTACACCTATACCGCGGTCAACACGCCACCGTTTCGTGCACTCAAAAAATTAAATCTCGAAATTTCGCGTGGAGAATTCGTCGCGATCATTGGACCCAGTGGCTCCGGCAAATCAACCCTCATGCACCTTCTCGGAGTGATGGCCGACCCCACCGAGGGTGAACTCCGCATCCGCGGAAAGTCCATTTCCACACTCTCGACAAACGAAAAAGCAGTTTTACGCAACGACTTTATCGGCTTTCTATTTCAACAGTTCTTTTTGCTCCCTCAACTCAGCGTCATCGACAATATCTTGCTCCCCACTGAATACCAGTCACAACCCGAGACCACCGAAGAGCTTCGGACAAAAGCCCAAAAGCTCATCGAACGCTTTGGCCTGAAAGGACAAGAACACAAAAAACCGGCCAACCTTTCGGGCGGACAGCGTCAGCGCGTTGCGTTATGTCGGGCTCTGATTATGAATCCCGACGTCCTGCTTTGCGATGAACCAACCGGAGCTCTTGACAGCAGCACCGCGCAAGAGGTGCTCAACACTTTGGCTGAACTCCATGCGAACGGACGCACGATCATTGTCATCACACATGACCCTGAGGTGGCGCGCCGCGCGCAGCGGATTATTCGTATTGTCGACGGACAAATTGTTTCTGACTCACCCAATGGTGGAGCGTCAGTTCAACCACAAAAAGAATTTGTGTCAGTGAGCACCCCGAACGAAAGCAAGACCACACCCTTCAACGTCATCCAAAACATCATGCGTGTGCTGAAATATATGTTTATTCCCACACTGCAGGCACTGCAAACGCAAAAATTACGTACGGCGTTGACCATGACAGGATTGCTGCTCGGCGTTTCAAGTGTATTCATTATGCTGACTTTGACAGGTCGTGTAGGCACAATTTTTGAAGACTTTTTTGCGACACAAGGTTCGCGCAAGGCCTTTGTCAGTTTCGACGGACGACTCGCCGATCGTACAGGTGCGCCCCGATGGCGGGGACTCAACATCAAATCAGATCTCCCTAAACTCAATGCACAGCTACAACCCTTGGGACGTCTTGACCCAAACGTCGACGCCGGAGGGTGTAAGATCATCTCGAGTGTTGCGAATATTCAGGGAAGCTTGTCGGGCGTCAATTCTCTGCAGGAGGCGCGAGAAAACGACCTGCGTGTCCAAACCGGACGTCTGCCGATGCCGCACGAATTCGAACACGCCTCAACTGCACGTATCGCTCTTTTGGGAAGTGATGCAGCCATAAAACTTTTTCCGCAACGCCGAGGTACATCTCTTCCCAGCGACACCGCCATAGGCCAAACGATTGTTGTGCGCGGTTGTGAATTCGAGGGGATTCTGAGGATCGTTGGTATACTTAAACCCATTGATTCACTCTTTGATCGCGGCGTAAACAGCACGATATATGTTCCGACCCAAACCCTCTTGGCAGGCGGAGCATCAATTTACAAAACACACTTCACAGCAGTGCCCGCAAAAGATGTAAGCCCAACCGATTTTGCTAAACACGTCATTGGAAAACTCTCGCTCATGACGTCTGATCAATTCCCATTCCGGTACTTCGCTGCGGAGCGTGAATTGGAAAAATTCAACCTCATGCTTGGAATCCTTTCAGGACTCACGCTTGTCATTGGAGCTCTGTGTACACTGATTGGCGGCATCGGTGTGATGAACATTATGCTTGTGAATGTGCATGAGCGCGTGCAGGAAATCGGTATCCGCAAGGCTGTGGGTGCACGCGATTCCCACATCCGTGGTCAGTTCTTACTTGAATCAACTGGACTCTGCCTTATCAGCGGTGGATTGGGGCTGATTGTGGGGCTGGCTGTGAGTGCAGCAGCATTCATGATCGCACGTGTTTTTCTGCCACGCGTCGAGAACCTCAATTTCCAACTCGATTTCATGGCAATTGGCATTGCTCTTTCCGTGAGTCTGGGTGCAGGACTCATCTTCGGGACGTGGCCAGCGCGCAGGGCTGCTGCACTCGATGTCGTCGACGCACTGAAACAGGAGTGAATTATGAGTAAAACATGGGTTAGCCTTGTAGTGCTCCTCAGTTTGCACGGCGCTTTGCAACCTGCGTCTGCGCTCGCTGCAGAAAGCACACTTCCTGAGCCGTTGCGCCCGTGGCAACCACAGATCGAACAGATACTCTCGCATTTTATGCGCACGAACGTCAGCGCAGGACGCTTACAAGAAGCCGTTGCATCGACACAAACTCAGAAACAAAAATTTCTTCCCACTTTGGCCGCTGGCGTGAACCTGAGTCGTGGACAAACATCTCTTTTTGAAGATGGCAAAGAGGTAGGTTCAAGAACGTCAGCAAACGATTTGCAGCTCAACATTACATTGAGACAAAACGTCTACAACGGCGGAACAGATATCGCCCGCCTCAAACTGGCGCAAACAAAAGAACGACTCGCGGAACTCAAACTGATTCACGCCCAAAGGTCGTTTGTTCGCTCATGGCTGAAAGACGTCGCCGGAATAAATCATCAGCTCAGGATTTTAGGCTATCACAGCGCAGCTCTCGAGCGAGCAAAGGCACTCAATCAACTTGCAGCTCGCAAAGAAGCGAGCGGATTTTTGGGCCGTCGTGATCTGCTTGACTCTCAGCGCGAGCTTTTGCGTGTCGAACAAGAAAAGCAGATGGCTCAGAACACTCTGCGTGAGTTCCTCGATAGGCATCGCAGTTTCTTTGGTCTCGAAAAGCCAGAGTCTGTTGACCGACGCCCGTTTGAATTTCTCCGGCAAACAAGGCTCGCAGCTTTAGCTTCCGATACGAATACGGCACAAGAGGTTGCTCGTGTTTTAGATTCACTCATGCCTGTCCTCATGGCTGAAACGGACAAAAAAATAACCGATGCAGAACTCAAGTTATCGACGGGGGGTCGCTTCACGCCCCGTGTGGATGCTCTTGCTCAAGCGGGTCAAACTCAGCGGCTGTCCAATTCGAACGAGACCAACACCGTTGGTGTTTCACAAGCAAATCAAAGCGATTCGTCACGCTCATGGACTCTCACAATTACGAGCGAAGTCAGTCTGAATCCGACTGTCTCCTTTGGTGCCGTGGAAGAAAGTCGGCAACGTCTGGCCTCGGCAGAAATGCTTCTCACAAAGTCACGTGACGAAAACAAACTCGCCCTCGAAAACACTTTGCTGCGCCTGCGTCAGGTGCGTGACAGAAAAAAGAGCGCACAGGAATTAGTTCAGATCACCACACAGTTGCGCGACAAAAATCATCGCCTCTTCGAGGCAGGAGAGCTGTCAATCGACCGCTTGATTGCAAGCGAACAAGACCTCAACCGCGATAAAATATCTCTCGCTGCCGTGGAATTTGATGAACTTAAACTGACCATTGATGCAAGCCTGAGCGAGATCTGGGAACTTGAGCCCTCATCCTCAAACACACAGGTTCAACCATGAGCGCAATTGCTCTCGATCTAAGAGACATTGGTTTTACCTACCAAAGCGAAGGTCTCACCTTCACAGCGCTGAGCAACATTGACTTATCGATTGCCGAAGGAGAGTTCGTCGCCATTGTTGGACCCTCGGGATCTGGCAAATCAACACTTCTGAATGTTTTGGGTCTTCTGGCGCGACCAACATCCGGACGCATGAGTATTTTTGGTCAACCGCTTGAGCAACTCAGCCAAGACCAACTGGCCGATTTGCGCAATCGGGACATCGGATTTGTATTTCAAAATTTTTCGCTCATAAGCCGTCTCACGGTGATGGAAAATATTCTGCTCCCCAGCGCATTTGGAGAGCAGAGTTCGGGCGAATCCGCAGATCATCTCGTCGCACTCGAACAGCGCGCCCAGTCGCTCCTCGAGCGTTTTGGTCTTGGCCACTTGAAAGACAGGCTTCCTCACGAACTTTCTGGCGGGCAAAAGCAAAGGGTGGCCATCTGTCGAGCCATTCTTCTTAAACCGCGCATACTTCTTGCAGACGAACCCACAGGCGCGCTCGACTCAGCCAGCGCACAGCACGTTCTGACAATGCTCGAAGATCTGCATCAGGACGGTTGCACGGTGCTTGTGATTACACACGACTCCGATGTCGCTGCGCGCGCTCGCCGCATGGTCTCGATCAAGGATGGCGAAATCGTAGGAGATGAGAAAAGCGACACGACTCAGCGGAGACTCCATGACAATAATGCGAGTCAACAGACAAGCGGTGCAGGCGCACAGGTGAGTGAGAATAAATTTGTTCTGGCGGCCTTCTTATCTATGCTCGATCAAAGCGTAAAATTGGCCAAGCGGAGTTTGGCGGCCCACCGAGTGAGAAGTCTTCTCACTGGGCTTGGCCTTTTTATCGGGATTTTAAGTCTCATTGTGATCGATGGATTAGGTGAAATTGTTGAAAATTCGTTCAACAAACTTTTTTATACAAGTTCTGTTCGCAAAGCCTACGTCTTCTACGATGCCGATAGAGGAGGGTTTCACGGGGGACGCCAATCCGTATGGCGGGGACTCCATGCGGAAACGGAATTTCCAAGACTCGCTCAAATGTTCGCACACAAAGGACTTATCCGGCCATTTCTGCGCAGCAGCACATGCCAGATCAAGAGCGACTCCGGCAGTTTTCGCTCCCGCCTTGCGGGAGTCAGCGACCCTAGCGAATTTATCGAAATGGATACACCATTGCGGCTTGGACGCTGGGCAAGTGCTGCGGAATTTGCTGCAGGGACTCCGGTTGCCGTTCTCGGTTCAGACACAATCAGCCAACTCTTCAAGCCCAACGATCCGCGCAGACTAAACAGCAATTTTCCTGTCGGTGAACGAGTGACGGTCGATAATTGCAACACCCTTGTGACTCTCACCATTATTGGAGTTCTCAACAAGCGCGATACTTCATTCGGAAATCGCGAGGCAAACGATGTTCTCTACGTTCCAATAAATACCTTGCTTTCGAGGATGGGACCCACATTTTTTACCTGGTTTAGTGTTCTGCCAAATGAAGGAGTAGACTCGCGCAAACTCGCCGATGAGATTACCACGTTTTTAAGTCTTCAATCCGGTGGAAAACTTACGTTTGGGAGTTCTATTCCAGCCGACATTCTTGAACGTGTCCGTGGGTTTTTGTGGATCATTCAGGCTATTGTTGGTTTCATCGGAGCACTGTGCCTCTTTGTGGGAGGGGTAGGAATCATGAACATGATGCTCGTCACTGTGGCCGAACGCACCCGCGAAATTGGTCTACTCAAGAGTTTGGGTGCGCGAAATTTTCACATCCGCTCCTATGTTTTAACTGAGTCTGTTCTTTTGTGTTTTTGGTCGGGCTGTGCAGCAATTTTTGTGGGTTTAATCATCAACAATCTCTTTTCTTTTGGCGTGAGTCTATTTGTTCCTATGCTCAAAGATTTCCGCTGGGTCACAGCACCAGTCGGACTCACACTGGGCCTGATTGTCAGTGTGGGTTGTGGTCTTGGTTTTGGTGCACTTCCGGCAGGGCGGGCAGCACGTCTGGATCCTGCTGAGTGCTTGCGGGCGGAATAAACTCTGAATTTGAATTGCCGTGCTGCCGATCAAAACTCTCGCGAATGGTCTTGAGCAGATCGACGCGCGAGATGGGCTTTGTCAAATAGGCATCAAATCCACTACTCAGACAACGATCTCGTTCACTTTTCATAGCATGTGCAGTGAGAGCTATGACCGGCTTATTGAACTTCATCGCTCGCAGGCGTGCGACGGCTTCGTAACCATCCATTTGAGGCATCTGAATATCCATCAAAACAACATCACAGGGACGAGAAAATGCACGTTCAATTCCCTGTGACCCATCGGCCGCGGAGTCGGTCTGTGCCCCCGCCAACTTAAGGAATCGAGTCACAAGAAGACGATTATCCGGAGCATCATCAACAATGAGGACGTGAATTCCATCAAGCCGGACGTCGATTTCGTTGTTGTTTTGCATACAAACTCTCCGTATCTGTGTGAGCTCAATGCAGGCGGACCTATGGCTTTGCGCGTGCACTCTCAAGTCCCGAAATCGATTCTTCCAACAATGCAAAAATTTCACCCCATATCCTCTGATTTTAACCGATCCGCCTGCAGGGCAGCGTAGGAGCTGAATCATGGGTAAAGTTTTTAATTTCGGATATGCGGCTGACCGATTTCTTCTTGTGGGTTTGCTCGTGGGCGTTGCCCTCGGTGCCAACATAACTCCGGCGTCTGGAGATCCAAGTCAAAAGAAAACGTCTGCAACTGAGGATGTTTACAAAGCACTCTTTGGCAAAAAAAGGGCGTCTTCAGCTGAACAAAAGAGAGCGAGAACAAACACAACAGTCATGGGCCTGCGTGGACTTGATGATGATCCTAACGCCGCACTCAAGGCAACGGCCACATCCAACATGCGTGCTGTGTATGAAATGGAGGATCGGCGTCCAGATGCAACGACTATGGCGACACTCAGAGAACAGTTGAATCGAGAAATCGGCGCTGACTTGCGTCAGTCACTTCCACCTCCCATTGCTAATTCTGAGCCGACGCTGGCCGAGTTGGAAGTCGAAATTGATCTGGGCCGAAAGATGGCCGCACAGGTCCTAGGAGCCAATAAAACTTACGACAATAAAAAGGTCGTCGACTATATTGCTGCCCTCACTCAAACACTCGCCTTCAGTGGACTCCGATCTGAACGACACTTTAGAATTGCCATACTGAACTCAGAACAAATCAATGCCTTTGCATGCCCGGGTGGCTACATTTTTGTGACCAAAGGAGCTCTCAAAGCAACACGCAGTGAAGCACAACTGGCAGCATTATTGGGACATGAAATAGTCCACGTCAGCAATCGACATCTGCTCAGCAGCCTGCAAAAGAAAATCAATTCAAAAGAAATGAAGAAAGAGCAAGTCGGTTCAGTAGACCCGCACTCCCAAGCACGTCAACGTATCAGAGCCGAATCGACGGGCGACTCCTCGGCTTGGGCACAAGTCTTGGGACCAAAGGGCGTGGGACTCTCACTTCTTCAGGCCTCAAGCGAAGCTCTCGAGACTCTACTGAGCCGTGGACTCGAGAAGGAATTCGAATTTGAGGCAGACAGGCTTGGACAACAACTCAGTTCTGCATCGGGATACTCCACGGACTCACTCACTGCGCTGCTTGGCCAGATGAAGGCTCAACCCGGATTTGCACGTAATGCCTCTGCGGGAACACATCCGCCATACGACATGCGTATCGAATCGGTCGCTAAATTCATTGAGACAATGAATGGACGAACGGCCGCGATCGCGCAGGGGTCAAAACTCTTTTTAGAAATGCAAAGGGAGTGGTCTGTTCAATGAACAGTTCAAAGACGTCTTTATCGCTCAATTTGGTTTTGGTTTCTGTGTTTTTGGGCATGACATGTCCAGTTTATGCGGGCCCATATCACTTTTCAGATATCCTTGTGGGCGACCGGGCAATGGGTCTGGGGGGTGCATTTGGAGGAGTCGCCGACGATTCGTCAGCACTTTATTACAACCCCGCAGGACTAGCTTACGCACCATCATCAACACTTTCCTCGGCGGTCAATGCCTTTCAGTACACAAACCGCGAGTATAGGAATTTGTTTGCAGGAAAAGACTCCTTTTACGAGAAAAGTAGTGACATTATTCCATCATTCACAGGCGGCGTGATCGACTTAAAAAAGTTCTCCGATGGTTTGCATGGTGCATTTGCACTGCAAAACTTATCTCAACAGTCCACCGATCAGAATGATCATATTCGGCGACCCGACATCACCGTTGAGTATCTCCATCGGGCAGAGAAATCACAAATGAGTGAACTTCTCTTTAGTGTTGGAGCAGGTAAAAAACTCAATTCGAATCTTGCTCTGGGTGCGACCCTCGGAGGACATCAAATGTCTTTCGACCTCCAACAGTTTCAAGACACAAATCTCAAATGGAACTATCGCACCGTAAAAAATATCAGCCCATTAAACTCGGCTAAATCAATTTTTCAGAGCAGAACTCTAAACGGTAGACTTTCGATTGCTGCAACAGCGCTTGAGTTTGGAGGGGGACTTATTTATTCTCCGGTGCCTTGGCTCAGTGTTGGACTTTCTGGCCATACGAATTTTATTCTCCGACAGTCATTCACATCTGAAAGTGATGAACTCACGACGTTCCATTACAACGATCTCTCCCTACCAAACGCTGCTGATTTTGAAGCACTGCCTGCAGCCACGGCTGAGGCTGTCCAAAATGAGATCGACATCATTACAAACAAAACTCTTTATCGAAAAACAAGCAACGATCAGAAATCCGAAATCACTTATAAATATCCTCCAGCTAAAGCCGAACGCAGCGGGAGTCCTTCATTTGGCCGCAGCCGCTTCCGCCTCGGACTCGCTGCATTTCCTTCGCCACAATTGCTTCTTACATTCGACGTCGCAGGTCACCACACACGTACGGAATGGATAGGTAGTTCAACTCTGACCACAGAATATGTTCTCAATATTCACCAAGGCGTCGAATACTTCTTCACACCACGATATTTTGTGAGACAAGGACTGTTTACGAATTTCGACGCGCGTCCCACTAAACTCTCGGCAACAAAAAATCCTGAGCATCTAGACTTTGCCGGTTCAAGCCTGTTCTTTGGAATCCAGTCCTCGGAATCGCAATTTTCGCTTGGCGGAATTTATCAATATGGATGGGGACAAGCGATTAAGGCTGAAGGACAGGCCACGCCCTCACCCGTTCGCGAGAGCAAACTTCTCATGGCCTTTACGGCGAGCCACGGGCTTTGAGTGTGGGCTTATTTTACACCTAGTGAATCTGAAATTGCCTTAATCCATTGCGCCAACTGCAACGACAGAGCCTGCCAATCTTGCGCAACCTGTTCTATTTCTCCAGCCTCATGAACCAAAGTCTGCATTGCACTCGCCTCTCCGACGCGCGGCCACTGGCCCGAGGCCAGCTCGTTGCGAATGGTCGCCATGTGTAAGAGCAGCTCACTTTTGCGCTCCGCATCAATCGAAGATTGATCAACAGCCTGCATCAGGGTTTCAAGTGAGTTGATCCAACTCTGGACTTGCTGTTCCTCAGCTTGAGGATGGGGCGTTTCGAGTTGACGGCCCAGACTGTCCTGATTCGACATGGATTATTTCTCCTTGGATGCTGCTCTGAACCAAAATCCCACCCGCGAGAGACCCACGGGATCCAACCCCCTATTTCTCGCCTAAAAAAGCGGCGCTCGAAAGAAGGCAATCTGCCCCGCGTGTCAGAAAGGTGGACTCTTTTCAAAAAATGACAAAAATAACTGCCATGAAACATATGAAGCGAAACATAATTGCCTTTATTTCGGTCGGTTTGGTGTTGTTTGGCGGCCCAGCGCAGGCACAAGCGAAACATCAGGACGTGTGCATTAGCTACCGAGGAAACGGCCCTAAATTTCCGAGTCTGCTGGGCCAAACCGCTGCACTTCTGGAATTCGGCTACCACCCACGCATATCTGTGGGAGGATCATCGGGTGCAAACGTTGCAGCCCTTGTTCAAGCACTGGTTGCAACCCCCCCCATCGCAGCCAGCGATACACCCACGCAGACCGCCGCGCAGGTCCTTAAAGCGTCCAGACCTCTGCTTGACGCTTTTATTTTTCTGCCGCGATTCGATAGACCAGCAACTTTTATTCATGCTCTCATTACCTATCTCAAAGGCCAATGGCGCGATGACCGTGTTGCAGGTCCGGCTGAATTTTCACTCGCACACTCCGAACATGCACTGGCTCAGGTTCTCCTGTTTGCCGATTTTTTTGGTCGGCAAAACTTCGCACCGATCAGTCGTTTGAACAGTGACTCTGAACGCGTGGCCTTTGTTGAAAATCTATTTGTTTCTTCCGCACAAGCTTTCCGCACAAGCCCCGCGTTTGTCATGCGGACCTTGCTACCAACAGACGAATCCGAAATTCATCATCCTGATGCACAGCGTATTCGTTCAATTCTCAGTGGATATCTGACTTTGGGTCAGTCGATATCCAAACAAAGAACGTCCGCAGGCGGACATAAACTTCATCCGTGGAACACGCTGCGCTGGATGAAGAGACTCTCGCCTGCACAACAGCAATGGGCGCGCAACGCGGTTTGGAATCTTCTGCGAAGATCGTCGTTTTTTCCCGGTACTGAAATGTCAGAGTCGCAAACTCTAATTTTTCCTTCGGCCGAAATTCTCGAATCAATTCTTCGTGCAAAGACTAGTCAACTCCAAAGGGATCTTCCTGTTCCACGCGGATTGATTGCCCACACCACTGCATTTTCTGGAACACATCCGACGTCGGAAAATCTCAAGCAATTTTATTTCTCGGGTGAGCTCGTTCAATCTGAATTGCGCAGCCAATGGATCACCAATGGTGGCAAACTGCCACTTATGACTTTGGAGAGTTCATCTGGATCGTTCAGTGTCATGCCTCCAGAAAAAATCTGGGTTGCAAAAGACAACCATTCGCTGGCAGAAATCCTTCAAGCCACAATTGCAGAACCACTGCTTTTTGAGAGACATCCGATTGCGCTTTCAGATGAAGAAAAAATAGAGCTCGCCGGAAGCGAAGAAATCAAATGGAACGCCAACGGCGGCTGGCTCGATACAGCGAGCTATCCTTTGCTCCGCCGATTGCCACAGTGTGCCGGACTCCCAATAATTCTAGTCACCCCACGCGATGGCATCAACTCATTTCAAAAGCAGGCACTGCGTGGATTGCTCGACTTACCCAAACCTCACGGCGGCCAACCAGATCCGCTTCATTCCACCGAGATTTTTCTCAATCTACAGATGTATCTCAAAGAGGTTGTGCGCAACGAAGCCGATCGAATCGTGCTCGACTTCGATTGGGATGCAGCCCTCCAAAAACGCCCCGAAGGCACTCCAAGCCTCCGACAATATTTATTTGATGCGGGCTACCAACACGCCGCAAACATTCTAAGGACACATCAATGATTCAAATTCGAAATACGAAACACGTCGTTCTTGGAGTCGTTTCTTGTTTCGGCATCTGCACGTCAATAAGCTGTATCTCAACATCGCAGGGACAGCCCAAAGCAGACTCAGACAAGCGTGTTTATTGGAAAGTATATCCAAAATCAGACAACACTTATTACATTCTGCCACGCCCTGAACTCACGACCAGTCTGGCCACTCCACAGGCCATGAATGCACTGAGCGATGAGCAGGCGCGCGGAATGGCCGCAAAACTCAATGCAAATCTTCAATTTAAAGTTGAGGTTGAGAACGAGGGTGGAACACGCATGGTTCGTGTGGCACCTGAACCCTTAACTGAGGACATCATCGAAATCTGCAAAGCGCCAAACGTGCACCCGTTCCTTCAAGCCAGATGCAAAAAAGAACTGGCTTGGGCAGCTAAAGGCGAGCGGCCAGACATCTATCTAAAATTCGAAGACTGCGAGGCTGTTGTGACAGCCAATGCGCTCAACAAACTTTATGGCCGACCCGCTGTGCCTCAGACTCTATGCCCTGCACTCCCTCAGGTCGAAAAATAACGCGCCTGAGGGTGATAAATCACAAGTGCAGATGTGGTTTGCTCGGGAACCATCTGAAAACTCTCAGACAGCGTCACACCAATTTGCTCGGCACCCAGCAATTGCAGAAGCGGTGCGTTCAACTCCATATCTGGACAGGCTGGATACCCAAACGAATACCGTGAACCCTGATAACCCTGACTGAAGAGGGCGCGTCTGCTTGCTGCATCGCGACCATGAATTCCTAAATCCCGACGGATTTGAGCGTGAATCAATTCGGCGTAGGCTTCGGTCAATTCAGTTGAAAGACCATGCATGAAAAAATATTCCGAAAACTGACTGTCCGCGTATGCCGCATGTGCCTTTTCGCTCGCAACATGACCCATGGTGACAAGTTGAACGCCCAAAACATCAACAAGCCCGGAGGACTCATGCGCGATAAAATCAGCAATACACAACTGACGTCCGTTTGATTGTCGCGGGAACTCAAATCGGGCAATCACCTCACGCGCTGCAAGCGGCGAATCACGGCCTACACTGCGAGGATCATAAACAACAATTTCGTTCGCACCTCGACTACACGCCGGAAAATAACCATAGAGTGCCGCTGGATGAAGGGTCTTCTCGCGAATGACCTTTTCCTTGAGTCGAGCCAAAGTTGGACGCGCCTTTTCATTGAGAACCTTCTCGAATTCAACGTCCGACAGCTGACCTTGCGCGAATCCCCAACGGCTGCGCAGCAGTGCAAAATCATCTAAATACTCAAACACAGCCTCGAGCTCGTGCTCTGCTTTGCGCACACCCCAAAAGGGAGGCTGCGGAACAGAATGTCCGCGACGCACCCAACTGCTTTGACCCTGAGCATCCAAATCAACCTTCTTGTCGCCGCGTCGCACGACAACAATTTTGTCTGAGGATTCAGCTGCACCCGCGGCTTTTACCGCTGCAGCTTGACGTGCTGCAAGCAGCTCACCGGCGCCTCCAGAGCAAATCTTTTCCATAAGGTGCAAACCCGAGAACGCATCTTCGGCATAAAAAACAGGGCCCTGATACACGGCCTGACATTCGCGTTCAACGAAATCACGAGTCAGCGCTGCACCACCAAGTATCACAGGAATATTGAATCCGTGCGCCGCCATATATTCGAGGTTTTCCTTCATGATCACCGTCGATTTGACGAGCAAACCCGAAAGGCCAATCGCATCGGCGCCCTGCGATCTGTAGGTTTCGACAATGCTCTCGATGGGCTGTTTAATGCCCAAATTCAGCACTTCAAAACCATTGTTTGAGAGAATGATTTCAACCAAATTTTTGCCAATATCATGTACATCACCCTTGACTGTCGCCAAGATGATTCGGCCTTTTTTATAACCATCTTTCTTCTCAATGTAGGGCTCAAGAACCTTCACAGCCGCCTTCATGGCTTCAGCACTCTCGAGTACAAACGGCAATTGCATTTGGCCCGAGCCAAACCGCTCGCCAACAGTCTTCATGCCATCCAAAAGAATGTCATTGATGATTGCGAGCGCTGGATATGTTTTCAGAGCTTCAAGCGCATGCGGTCCAATTTGATTCTTCCGACCATCAATGATGTCATTTTTGAGCTTCTCCTCAATTGGAGAATTGTCATCATTGACTGCCTGCATTTGTTTGGCATTCGGATCAGAGAATGCCGCCAAAATCTCTTTGAGAGGATCAGCAATTTCCGTTCGCTGGTTAAACAACAAAGCCTCAAAAATCTTCCGATGCTCAGCTGAAATACGCGCGACCGGCAGAATTTTCGACGCATTCAAAATAGCCATCGTCAATCCACGATCGACAGCATGATAGAGCATGAGTGAATTCAGAATCTGACGCGGCCACGCCTTGAGTCCGAAACTCACATTGCTCAAACCAAGAATTGTTTTGACCCGCGGATAACGATCGCGCAAAGCACCAATCGCATTGAGAGTTTCAACCGCAGAATTGCGCCACTCTGCCTCGCCACTGCCAAGCGTAAAGGTCAGCGGATCGATAATCAGATCCTCAGGCGCAAAACCATATTCATCGACCACGAGTCGATAAAGACGCTCGGCAATTTTGATTTTTTCTTCGCAGGTTTTGGCCATACCATTTTCGTCGATGGTCAATGCCACGACGGCAGCGCCATACTCGCGACAAAGATCCAAAATACGTCGCGGTTTCTCTTCGCCATCCTCAAAGTTAATCGAATTGACGATACATTTTCCGGGCGCAAGCTGCAGAGCAGCCTCGATCACCGGAACTTCCGTAGAGTCAATCATCAGCGGGATATTTACCTGCGTGACAAGCCGCTTGAGAAACTCGCTCATGTCGCGCTTTTCATCACGCGAAACATATGCCACGCACACATCCAAGATATGTGCACCTTCTTTTGCCTGCTCTTTGGCAATTTCAACCATCGTCTCGAAATCATCGCGTGCTAGCGCTTCGCGGAAGGCTTTGGAGCCGTTGGCATTGGTCCGTTCACCCACGTAAAGCGGGCGTGGCTCAAGAGAAAGCGATACGGAGTTGTAGAGCGAACTTACAGAACGTTCGTAACGGGCTGCCCGCACTGGCGGGTTTAACTGACCGCGCACATTCGCCAAGGCACGAATATGTTCGGGCGTTGTGCCACAACAACCACCCAAGATATTCAATCCAAAATCTTTACTTATACCTTGAACACGCTCTGCAAACTGGGCTGGGCCCAGAGGATAATACGTTTGTCCGTTGCGATTTTCTGGCAATCCTGCGTTGGGCAAACAGCTCACACTCATCGGGGCCGACTCACACAGATACGCCAAGTGTGGACGCATCTCATCGGGACCCGTAGCGCAATTCATACCAATGACATCGACACCCAACATTTCAATGGATGCAAGTGCTGCCTGCACGTCGGACCCCACGAGCATGGTGCCCGTGGTTTCGATGGTCATCTGAACCCAAATAGGAATCTTCTTTTGCATCGCCTTCATAGCGTTGTGAGCCGCGCGAGTTGCGACTTTCACTTGACCCAAATCTTGCGCGGTTTCGATGAGAATGGCATCGGCACCACCCGCAATTAATCCGCGCATTTGCTCGTAGTAACTGCGATACATTGTCGGATAATCGACCTGCAGCAGAGTCAAAAGTTTTGTTCCGGGTCCGACACTGCCAATGACCCATTTTTTTTCTTTAAAGCTGTCCGCAACCTCGCGAGCGATCTTTACAGCCTGAACATTCAGATCAAACACACGATGTTCAAGACCAAATTCAGCGAGTACGATTTCGTTGCAACCAAAGGTGTTGGTTTCAACTGCGTCGGCACCTGCACTAAAATAATTCTCGTGAATCTTCTGAATCCACTGCGGACGCCGTTCGTTGAGTAACTCAACGCAGCCATCAAATTGAACGCCCCCATAATCTTCGATGGTCGGACCATGCGCGAAAATCTGGGTTCCCATAGCGCCGTCGAGCAGAAGAACACGCTCCTGCAATGCTGCACTCAGCGACAAGTTTTTCATGTCTTTTAGCTTCCTATGTAATCGATGGACACGTCACCCTGAATGCAGAACTGACAGCCAAGTCGTTCGTCATCTGATGCTCCCAGAGACGCAAGAAAATCGCGCTCTTCAGGTGTGGGTGCGGACAAATGATTCATGCCCTCGACAACCCGAACTCGACAGGTGCCGCATGTTCCGCTCTTGCAACCAAAGGTCACGTCTGCGCCCGAGGCTTCGACAACCTCAGACAACTTTGCACCGTGCGGAACCTCAACCTCGAGATCCTCGAGAACAAAAAAAACTTTCGATCGCTTTTTGCTCATCTTCCGACTCCATCAAATCAACGCAAGCGCAAGTTCAACTTGCCCAAGCGGTGCAGAGATCTGTAATCCCTGCACAGAACGTTTGATTTCACTGATCAGCTCATGAGCAATCTCGAGACCCTCTTTGCGCTGGTCTTCAGTTGTCTTACACGCACGCATGCGGTCCAGAAGTTTGGGTGGAACATAAACACCCGGAACCTCATTGGCCATGAACTCTGCGTTACGCAGGCTCATAAGGGGCCAGACGCCAGCGATAATTGGAATGTTGAATTGCGATGAAAAATCCAAAAACCGCAAAAGACTTTCAGCATCAAACACGGGTTGAGTGATAGCCCACTGAGCGCCGGCTTCGACTTTGTATCGGAAGCGCTCGAATTCTTTGTGGAGATCAGGTGCAACAGGATTTGCGCCGACGCCAATCGAAAATCCAGTCGCACGACCAATCGACGTGCCACCAAGGTCAAAACCTGAATTCAATCGTGAAGCCATATTCACGAGACCAATGGCATCGATGTCGAATACCGCGGTGGCGGTTGGGTAGGGGCCAAGCTTTGGTGGATCGCCCGTCACACACAAAATATTTTTAAGACCCAGTCCTGCCGCTCCAATTAAATCACTCTGAATTCCCAAAATGTTTCGGTCACGACAGGCATAGTGAAGGACCGTTTCAATGCCGACCTTCTGTTCAATGAGGCATGCCGCTGCAAGAGCCGACATGCGCGCGCTCGCACGCGGACCATCGGGAATGTTGATGGCATCCACACCAGCTTTTTTGCACTGTGCGGAGCGCTCAAGAAGTTTTTCTGTGTCCAAACCTTTTGGCGGCAGAAGTTCGACCGACACAACGAATTTGCCGTTCGCAATCGAACGACTCCAGTGCGAAGCCGGAGCCGTGGTTGAAGGTGATGTCGTGGGAGACTGCTGTTCTGACACAGTCGCGGGTCTTGAAGCTTCGCCGCCACGGAACGCTGCGCCTTGTCGGACGGCACCCGACATCGCGCGTATGTGTTGTGGAGTTGTTCCGCTGCATCCACCAAGAACCCGCACATCCTGCAACAAGGCCTGCCTTGCAAACTCACCCATGTATTCCGGACTCGCCATGTAAATCAGACGACCGTCAACCTGACGCGGCAAACCTGCGTTGGGCTTGAGAATGAGCGGGCGTTGGGTAGATGACTTCAAACGCTTGGCCAGTTCGAGCAGCGGTGCAGGTCCATTTCCACCATTCACACCAACGATATCTGCGCCCCACTCATCGAGCTTACGGATAAACCACTCAGGTTCTGTCCCATAGAGAGTTTGACCGTCGTCGTTGGTGGCCATCATCGCCACAACAGGATAGTCGCCCAATGTTTTGACGGCCCTGATCGCCTGATGGATTTCATTCAGGTCGGCAAAACCTTCAAGGACGAAAAGATCCACTCCGCCCTGCTGAAGGGCTTTGGCTTGTTCAAAGAAAAATTCTCGCGCTTCATCGAATGAGGTTGGCCCCCAAGGCTCGATCCTGACTCCCAAGGGCCCGAGGCATCCGGCAACCCAGACAACATCTCCGGCGACCTTTCGCGCAATTTGAGCACCGCGCAGATTGATTTCGAAAAGCTGCGCGTCAAGGCCATAATTGCGCAGCTTCATCCGGTTGGCACCCCATGTGTTGGTGGTCACCACCTGTGCACCGGCCTGAATGTATTGTTTATGAATATTGGCGATGAGCTCGGGTTGGGAGAGGTTCACTTCGTCAAACGAACGATTGATGAACACACCCTTTTCATACAGCTGCGTCGCAACGCCACCGTCAAAAAGAAACGCCTGACCGCCTTCGTTAAGGAGGGAAACAAAACGAGAAATACGTTCGCGAGGAAGGCAATCACTGCCTTCCCCCAAATGGGGTTGGTTTGTCATAAGGTGCTCCGGGTTCTGCCGCAGTGGCCCTACCAAAGGGTTTGCAGGCTGCCATGAACATTATCGAAAGATCAGGTTGTGGCAAGAGAGTTCCAAAAATCTCGACGGGTCCCGGGGTGCAACTCCAAGGTCGGGCGGGCTCAGGGGGACAAGGGGACAGGGGAGCGAATTTTTTTTGACCCGAGAAGATGGACCCTGAGATTGGGGTTCTGAATAATGGTGCTGAGACTCACGCGCAGAAACCATCAATTTCTGCTCTTAACTTGTGCAAGCATGGGACGGTGAATGAAAGTCTTTTACGATCCGGTTCAAAAAGCCCACGTGCTTTCGCACGAGATCATCGCCGGAAAAAGGTTCCGTCATCATGAACGACGGGCGCGTATCGACATCATACGACGCCACCTGAAAGCTCATGGTCAATTCGAATTTATTGTTCCCGAAGCACTCCCGCTGGAGGCTGTCCTCGGTGTTCACGATGAAGCTTACGTCCGGTTTCTGGAAAGCTCGCAGATGCTTTCAAAGGATGAAGTCATCTGGCCTTACGTCTTTCCCTGCGACCGACGTGTGCCACTTTACGAACCCGTGACCGTCTTCACGGCCGGTTACTATTGCTTCGACGTCGGAACGCCCATCATGAGTGACACATGGCAGGCAGCCATCGCTGCAGCCTCGGGAGCCTATGCAGCCGCACAGCACCTCAAGAAGACGGGCGAGACCTGTTATGCTCTTGCGCGGCCGCCCGGTCACCACGCCGCAGCAGCTCTCTTTGGCGGATATTGCTATCTCAACAATGCAGCAATCGCAGCGCGCTATTTGGCGCAGTATGGCAAAGTTCTGATCATCGATTTCGACTATCACCACGGCAACGGGACACAGTCGATTTTTTATGATTCAGCAGATGTGTTTTACATGAGCACTCATGGCAATCCGGCAATCGAATATCCTTACTTCACAGGATACGAACACGAAATTGGCATTGATGATGGCATTGGTTACAACCTCAATTGCCCGCTTGAACCACATTGCGGTCCCGATGAATACTTTAAAGTTTTCCACAGTGCATTGGAAAAAGTTATAAAGAAAATGGATCCTAAGTTTGTCGTCTGTTCATGCGGCTTCGACGTTGCAGACAAAGATCCACTTGGACACTTTGGCCTTCTGCCAGAACATTTTCACTCGCTCGGAGAAACAATCCGTTCTCTGCGCAAACCAACTGTCTTGATTCAAGAGGGTGGGTATCTAGTCGAGCGCTTAGGCCTGAATGTTGAAGCCTTTTTGACCGCGTTCCTCTGACCGAGCACTCAAAGCTTGTGCAGGAAAATACTGACAACCGCTTTGTAACCAATATCAGACTCGAGCTCCCGGCGCACAGCAATGCGCAGCTCCTCTGAAAGTGTTTCCTCTGTCCAGTGAGTTTTGCGCTGCCCCCGAGAAACATCCCTGAACGCGCTCTCCACGACATTTTTCACTCGCTCTGGTGTCACGTACACCCCGCGTACTTGCAACTTTGGCGCTGTGAGTAAGCGTGTCAGGCTTGCATCAGCAAGAAGAGAAACTTCAATAATACCATTGCGCGCAAGCATGACCCGATTACGCAGGACGTCGCTTGTTCCCGGAATCACTCGTTCGCTTCCCACATAATCGCGTCCTGCCTCCCACCGATCCGTCACCCCCAAAGGCTCAGGCCCAAGTGTCAGGGTGTCTCCGTTCTCAACAAGGAAGCAATTCTCAGGGGCGACACCCGCCGATTGCGCGACCCGAATGTGTTGAACGAGATTTCTGTATTCACCATGCAGAGGCATAAACATACGCGGCTTGACGGTGGCAATACAATCTCTGAGGTCCTCAACGTAACCATGACCACTGACGTGAACATCGGCATCTTTGCCTGTCAGTACCCGACAACCCAACCGCCAAAACTGATTGATGAGAACACTGATTGATTTCTCGTTCCCCGGAATTGCACGGGCCGAAAGAATGACCAAATCGTCGCCATCGAGCTTGATGTTTTCCGCACTGCCAAAGGCAAGGCGATTGGCGCCTGAGAACATTTCACCCTGAGTCCCTGTACAAATGATGCACAGTTCTTGGGGGGGAATCATCTTGAGTTCATCATTCGAAATCACAAAATTATCATCAACATCACCAATCACACCCAAGCGGCGCGAAATCTCGTAGTTGCGGACGAGCGATTTCCCCAGAAGCAAAACCTTGCGACCATTTGCACGTGCTGCATCAAAAATACTTTTCACACGCCAGATATTGCTCGCAAACGTTGCGACGACAACGCGTCCGCGCGCTGATCCAAAAAGAGTGTTGAGACTTTCAGAGATTTGCTTTTCCTCACGATCTCGACCCGAAACAAAAACGTTCGTTGAATCCGAAGTCATGAGCAATGTCTTTTTGCCTGCCGTAATGCGCGCAAGGTTATCCAGCGTCACTGACCCTTCGGGAGCAGAGCGGTCGACGCGATAATCGCCTGTGTGCAGCAAATTTCCATATTTCGTTTCGAAATAGAGTCCGCACGCATCAGGAATACTGTGATTTACAGGAAAGGGCGTGACCGCTGCCTGACGAAAAGTCGTCTTCTGCCACACCTGCCAAATGTGGATGTCGGGCTGAGCGAGGCCCAGCCCGCGAAACTTTTCCTTAATTAACTCGGCAGTAAACTCTGTGGTGTAAATTGGGGCCTGAAATTCATCATAAACAAATGGAAGCGCGCCGATGTGATCCTCATGTCCATGAGTAATCAACCACGCCGTCGGACGAATACCACGTGCACGCACGGCCTCGAGCGACGGGAAAATGAGGTCCATTCCCGGCAAGTTCTCATCTGCAAAGAGTGTTCCGCAATCGACAAAAAACCAAGAATCATCGACTCGCCACAACGTGAGATTCATTCCAATCTCACCACAGCCACCGAGGGGAATCACCTGAAACGATTGACTCATGAAATGCCTTTAACGTGTAATCCTATCGAGTGTGTCGAGGTTTTCCCGCACAACGAAGCGGAAAGGAAACGAAAGAGTAATAGCGCCATTTGTTGGCTTGGGAAAAGTCCAACTGCGAATTTTTCTCTGCAAACAGCCAATAAATGCATTATCGCGAATATCTGAACGCTCGACAACGGATTTAGCCACACGACCACTCTCTGTGATTGTCCATCGCCAGAAAATCGCTCCACCCAAACGCGGATTTCGGTTTAAGGCAACGTCGTAACACGCCTTCACCTCGGGGCTACGACTGCGCACGAAAGCCTCGACGTCTGTCATATTAATCTTAGGAATTGGCTTTGGCGCAGGTGGCGGAGCAATTTTTCCAAGTGACAAATTCACATTCTTGAAAAGATTCTCCTCGGTACCACTCAGAATCTCGGGTGCCTGTTTGGGCATGTTGAGCACGCTCGCAAGAACAAGCGATTCTCCGGACCACACAAAAGGCTGTTCAAGAACCTGCGCATCTTCCGTTTCGGTTTCTTCCAAGAGATCGAGCTTCTGCTTTTTACGCGCAAGGGCTGCAAAACTCTCGGCGGTCTGAAAATTTGCACGTTCGTCAGAAAATGCTTTTTCTGCCAATCGAAAGAACAATCCGGGCTCTTTGGGCGGGTCAAAGATCTGCGGAATCTCGGCAGACTCTTCTTTAAAGTAACCCCGCATAAAATCATGTTCAGTTTCAATCAACGAAACAACAGCCTCATAGGTTCTGTCGAGACGTTCCAAGCGCGCTTTGACGCGCTCGGGAATCGAACCACGCTCACCTCCAGCAACGACTAGGCTGAATGGCGTGTACGCATTTTGCCCGCTCAGAAATGTGCCGGGTGCAGCGAATTTTCGGACAAGTCCAACCGATTGCCAGTTGGCATCGAGCGCAGACTGCCAGCTCCGCCGTCGCTCATTAACATCTTGGGGAACTGATAAGCCCTGCAACATGGGGATCTTTGAATCAAAGGTCTTGCCCACGTCCTCGGTGTCCCATTTATTTCTAAGATCGTCGACCCACTGGACGGCCTGTTTTGCTATGGAATTTGTATTGAATTCAGTTGAAAAAGCCCAAGGTAAAATCTGGAAGTGTTCGGGATGAATAATCTCCGAAGCCAAGAACGGCGAAAGATCAGACAAACCATTGAATCGATCCAGAGGAACTTTGTTAAACCACGTCACAGCCGGAATCATGACCAACACGGTCGACATGACTCCGAGAAAAAATCCTGCCTTCTCAAAGGCTGTTTGGCCCTGAGGAAGCGAGAAGGGTGCTTTGGGTGCGCCCTGTATCTTTGGTGCAGTCTTTTCGGGTTTTGGCTTTGAGACACGAAAAACAATTTTGTAACCCGAAATTTCAAGAGCGCCACGGCTACCTTCTGGAATGTCGATCTCAAGAGGTTCAAGAACTGAGGCGAGTTCTTTAAGCGCACCACGCGGAGCGATAAAGTCGCGCACAGAACCAAATCTCTGACCATCAGAAACAAAACCATCAAGACGAAGATCCAGTCGAACCTTCGCGCCCCACTTGGTGATCTTGAAAAGATGCAAATCCGTGGGAAACGGTGCAAAGGGCACCTGAAGCTCAGCTGCCGAAGATTTTCCGATCCGAATATCCGTTGAAGATTTAAGATTAAAAACAGCGTCACACTGTAGGGCCTGACCCTGAAAGACCTGAATATACAGGCGATCAGATACACGTTTCGAAGTTTTTGCTGCCAGAGCTGCTGCCATCAGTGAGCTCCGCTTTCACGAGAGGCGACTGAATCGACCGCATAACGCAGCGTATCAAAACCTTGCCGGACAAGAATTTTGGTCAAAGGTTGAACGTCCGTGAGCGAAACACGTCGGTCGACCCAAAGATCAACCGTGCCTAATCCACGTGGAAGCTTCTTCTTGAGCAAGGCATTTAGCTCAATTTCATTCACTCTGTGCTGCAGGTGCGCTTCCAATTGAGGAAGCTCGGTTGGTACTACAAAAGAATGACCACTATCGAAGACCACGCGCTGCCCACCGCTGACCACATGGCTGAGCAAGGCGG
>CAYWSV010000001.1:33966-54795 GCA_964460155.1 uncultured Oligoflexia bacterium
CATCTTTTCCGGCACCACGGATAGCCAACGTCAAGCTTCCTGAATACGTCTTGGGCTGAACAGCAAATTCAGATGTCACCGTGTGCAGTGGAATATTCATGCTTTCAATCAGGAAAAAATCACCGCGAATTTTAAGCATGAGAATAAAGATAAACCAGGTCAGAAATGCGCAAAATCCATAGGCAAGCAAGATGGCCTGCGTCGGTCGACCTGAGTGTCTTGAAACACTCGGGTGTCCAACCTTCCAAATGCCAAAATGTCGTGTGCCCTCGGTAAACATTCTTCCCTCGTTAAATCGGATTCACCATATCGACAGTCACAATTGTTGGACGCATTGATTGCGAAAACACCTTCTCATTGAGCTGTTCTACTGCATGAGTGAGCTCTGCCAGATCATTCAGTGTGAGACGCTGAGCGCGTCGAAGCGATTCGCTCACCGCAACAACCTCAGCAGGCTTCGACAAATTTTGGCGAAACCAGTTTTCCAAGTCGGGCATCACTGTTTTGAGATCATTTGTGCTGGTGTTTTTCACGAGAACACGTCCAACACCTTGCGGTGCTGTGACTTCGGTAATGCGTCCCACAACGAGACCCTGAGCGCCCCAAAAAAATGTGAGCGTGTCACTGCCCAATTGCGTGGTGTTCATCACATCACTGCGTGGCATACTTGGAAATTTGAGAACAATCATATTTGCTGAACGCGGGTACATCATGAGCATTTGAGAGCCCGCCAGTGCTGCACCCACCGCTGTCATCACGGCCAAAATCCCCGCCCATGCACCCCAAGCAAGATCAAATGATCTCTTCTTCGTCAGGTACGGGATCCGACCGTTCTGCGCTCGCCACATCCTGATAGCCTCCCTTTTCTCCGCCCGCTTCGTCGCTTTCCTGAAGTTTATCCTTCGACATCTCGCCCACTGCAGGTTGCGAAACCGCAACAGGCTGAGCAAAGACCGGCTGCATTTCCGGAGCCAGAAGATTGAGTATCACCGTTAAACTGTGCTCAATTTCACCCTCTAGGCGGCTCGCCATAGCATCGAGCACCCCATAGGGAATCATCAGAAAAACCGACGCGCCGAGTCCCAGAGCAATAGGCGTGAGCGCATGACTCAGTCCGCGGCTAAAAGCAAAACTCTTGAGACCCATCTCGAGTCCATCAACCATCTGAAAGCTCTGCCAGACGCCATTAACAGCAGCCAAAGCTCCAAGAAGAACGGCGACTGCAGCAAGATTGGGGAGCTGAGAGATTCGCCGACGAATGCGCGGCATAAAAGATAAGGTTTCCTCGGAAACAACCATACGCACACGGAAGTTTTCGGTCTCGTAGGCTTCAATTGCTTTGGCGGTAATCATCGGGAGTCCCGTGTTACCGGATGCTGCGCAATATTGACGTGCACGGTCTAAGTCGCCGGCCGACAACATACGTTTGAGTGTCGCATTAAACTTTGCAAAGTTTAGTCTGTAGGTGATTTGCAGAGCAATAAACCGCTCGAAAACAATCACCCAACCAACCGCAAAAATCGCGAGAATGATATAGGGAATCGGCTGTCGCAGTCGGAAGAGCTCAAACATTTCCTGAATCATGGAGTTTCCCCATTAATAGCACTCTGGATATCGGCATTATTTTTTTCATTAGAACCAGCATCACTTGCGGCTGGCGATTGGACAGGCGGAGCAATAAACAACTCCGCATTTCCAAGGAGCAGGGTCAGCTCATCACGCGAAGACAAACGCGGACGAACAGAAAAGATTTCGTGAGATGAGCTCACTTCAAGCGGAATATCCGAAAGCAGCGAAATAGATTGATCACCGCGGATCACCAACGGCTCTTTGGCGTGCGCAATATGTCCACACACTGCAACACAACACACAAAAGTATTTCGCACAAATCGACTCATGATTTTGCCCTGCCACCGATAGCGTAACAGGACTGAGTCTCCGCAATTACTGCACTCTTTACCTATTCTTTCTGTTCTAATTGAAGAAAGTGAAGATCAGGGGAAAAACCGCGGTGCGCGCTATCGGCGAGCACCCTGTGGGCACAAATTTCAGCGATGTCGGAAAATTGATGTGACCTTGCCGAACGAATTTTTTCCCGGCTCTGGACAAGGTCAACGCGTCTGTTGATGCCGTCCAGTCGGGACTGCTCGAGCGCAGCAATCAGAAAACTTCCTGAACCAGCATAGAAATCGAGACAGCGCTGTGGCTTGCTTGGATCTTGTTGCGGAACCATGGCGAGCAATTGCATGAGCAATCCAACCGGCTTCGGAAAATCAAAAACGCGCTCTCCAAATACGGCTCTTAATTCGTCCTGTGCATCTTCGTTGGTCGGCCAACGTGTTCCATCGTCTTCGGCGTGACGGCGTTTTTGTTCTTCGGCCATAACTCGGCGCCGCAGTCCAAAATTTTTTGTGATGAATCCGGTAGCCTCCCACAGATCCTGTTGGATCCGAAAAGGGCCGAACATGCGCACGCGAGACTGCACGCGTCCCTCGGCAATCACCAGCGGGTCAGCAAGCTCGAACGACAATGAACGGTTTTTATAAACGCCAGCGGGATATATTCCGTCGTCGCAATGCGCCGGAAAACCAACAGGAATGTATCTTTCGACCACTTTATTTGACGCATTCAGTACTGGTCGTGTCGCCTCTTCGGTGAGACCACCCAACAAACGCGGACACACCTGAGCATTGCGCGCAAAGACCAACACATATTCAAAAACCGCACTCATGTGCTTATCAAGAAAACTCGGCTTTCTTTTCCGACGCCATTTAATAGTGCCTAAGTGATTGGCGTGCCCAAATATTTCGCGCATGACAGTGAGTAAATGGCAGGCCTCGTTGTCGTCGATACTAACAAACATCACGCCCGTCTCCTCAAGGAGTTCGCGGGCAATCAAAAGACGAGGATAAATTTCATTCAACCATGCGACTGTCGCACCACCATTCGTCTCGGCGCGCGATGCTCTTTTGTCATTGTATGTGAGCGCACTGCCTGTGTTGTAGGGAGGGTCGATGTAAATAACATCGAACTTGTCTCCGCACTGACGCATCCAATGCAAGATATCGAGGTTGTCGGCAGCAAAAACACGGTGTGATCTTAAACGCTCGTCGTCAGACGGCGTTTTAGTCGGCCCACGTTCGGGGCTATTTGGATGCCATGGCACCGGAACATATTTGCGGCCCGATGCCATTGCGCGCTGTGCTGAGTCGGTCTTTCCGGACCACACCAGTTCCAGCACAGTTCTGCTTACTCTTCGTCGTCGAAATCGGCGTCAGATTCGACTTCATCCCAATTGAAGCCATTCGCAGCAATAACGATTTCGTAGTAGGTGTTGTTGCGTTTCACGAGATCACCAGTGAAGAAACACTCCTGACCATCCACCGTCAGAACGTTAGGCACTTCTTCGTCCTCGTTGTCGACATCGTAGCCTGCCTCGCGATAGATCGTTACAACGGTCTCGACATCCAAAAGGTAATACTGGCCGTTGCCAAATGCTCTTTCAGCGATTGAAGCAGGTGCTGTCATGTTCGGTTTCCTTCAGTTAGGGCCAAAAGTATCGCCTCGGTGGCTTAGCGCAGAACTCTCGAGCGGACAAGCTCGGCCAAATTTAGCCGAACGTAAACGAGAACTGCGGGCAATCTTGCGCGAGTCACGTGAAAAACTCAAGCAAGATGCGCTCATTCAAAACCAGCTCTGGGGCCCAGCTCATCTGCGCCAACTCTCCGATTTTCTTTGCAAGACCCTGCCCGTAGACGAAGCGCAAACTCGATGGTCGTGTGCAGCCTATTGGCCCATCGGCTCTGAGCTCAATCTGCTTCCTGCCAAGCTTTCAAATGCAGACCCCTCTGGAAAGCTTCATCCGTGGTGGCTGCCAAAAACCGCTTCTCAGGGTCAGCTTGAATGGTTCCTTTTGCAGCCTGAGGTCTTGAACTGGTCCACAGATAAAAGGGGTCTTCCACAACCGCCAAATGAGGTCGAACTCTTCGCGTTCCATGCCCTTCAGCCCGTACCTAAGATTGTTCTGACTCCCTGTTTGGCAGCCGACCGCAGTGGTGTGCGTTTGGGTTACGGCGGGGGCTTCTACGATAGATTCATTGCCAATTTCAAAGAGCAATGCCTACTCATCGCGTGCGTTCCAGACCCACTTTTTTTTGAGTCAGGAGCACTGCCACGCGAACCACATGACCAATGTGTCGATGTGATTATCACCGAGAGCTCGGTGTGGATTGTTGACTCAGAACAGTTCAACAGAAAATTAAAGAGTCTAATTTGATCCGGCTCAGCTACTGAAGAGTGCGCGTGGATAGATGCATTGTGAATCGATCCACTGTTTCACTGGCAGTTGACTGGAAGGATCTGAAGCGACAAGACAGAGCGTCTGAGACGAGCGTTCGGTCAGAAAGTCGTTGAGCACCGATCTCCACGCACCCGGGGCGACGAGCAATTCACTCTTCGTGCGAATGGCATGGTTCAAAAAAAACATCCAAAATGTCTTCAAAAAGTGTTCATCTTGCGCAAAAAAAGTATGCACCACACCGCGAAAATCAGCACCCTTGCCAATAAAAGCACCGGCCAAAATTTCTCCGGAAGGACTCTCTATCCAGCTAATCAACATTTCTGGAATACTTAAAACCGTGCGGAGTTTTGCAAGTGAAGCATGACTCTCGCCGCACAACCGACCGAGCTCAAGCGCTCGCCACAACAAATCGCTCTTCTGCGGGCTGATATTTGAAGAAAAAAACGGAGTTTGAAAGACGACTTCATTCATTTCAGTTTGCGGCATTGACATTTGTTGCGGGGAAAAAAGCCGTTCGACTCCTGCCTGTTTAAAGCCAAGCTGCTCGTAAAATCGAGGTTGATCGGAAAACAAGTAGATAAAGTCGTGCCGACGTTCGAAGGCCAATTGTGCCAACACCCAGCTCAGAAGTTTGTGTCCAACTCCGCGTCGCTGAACGCTTGGGTCAACAGCCACACTGCCGATACATGCCCCACGCACATAAGTTGGTTCACTCCAAATTTCAGTATCAACCGCACAAAGAGCAACAACATCTCCAGCCGAATTCACTGCGGAGAAAATTTGCGCAGACGATGATGGAGAAAAAATATGGGGGAAATTTTCAATGTATTTGGGAATCGAAAAAGCGCTATCGAGTATACCTGAACACTGAGCGATGGAACCGTGGTCTCTTAACTTGGAAAACCGAAGTCCATCGTCCGTTTTCATCTGACCGACACCGCGAGCTGCTCTCCCATCTTGACCAAGGTCTCTAATCCCTTTTCGGAATTCGTAACCAAATCCTTATCAAACCGAACAGCATCCTTTTCGAAAAACAGCACGCATGTGCTGCCACCGAATTTGAAATAACCCTTTTCATCGCCGCGCTGAACTTGAGTGCCGGCTCGATATGTTTGAACAATAGAACCCACAAACATCGCTCCGATTTCCATCATCAGAACCGTGCCAAGCTCGTTACTCTTGAGCTCGCACATTGTGCGTTTGTTCATACAATACACGGGCAAACCCTGTTCCAGTGCATAAGGGCTCACGCTGTGCAAAAGTCCTGGAACAGTTTTAGTGATCCCAACTTTACCAGACGCCGGAAAGTGAAACCGATGATAATCGGACGGACAAAGGCGCAAAACTGCACACGCGCCGTCTCGAAATTTATCCGCAAGCTCCTGACTCTTATTGAAGAGATCGAACAAATGAATAGGGGCCCATTTCACATAGGAAAGCGTGGTGTCATTTATTTTTGGAAAAACGAGAAGCCGGCCATCACCGGGCGAGGCTATTGCCTTCTCTGCTTGCGTAACCTCACGCGCTCCGGCACGTAATTTTCTCGCAAAGAAATCGTTAAAGCTAACGTACTCAACAAGATCTTTGCTACACTCGGCAACGTCAATTCCCAGTGTCTGCACAAAATCTTCAATCTTGTGTTTGCTCGCCGCAGAATCATTGTAAGCGCCATAAACATTGCTCAACACGCGATTGGTTAAGACGCGGTTTGTCATCGCCAGTCCGAGCGGATGACCATAAAAAACCTTCATGACATCATCGCCGTAAACCTTCTCAATGAAGGTCTCACCGGTTTTACGGTTCACAACCTCAATCTGCTTGGATTCAACACCTAAGAGTTTTGAGATTGGAAATTCCCGCTGACCCCAAATTGCCACAGCCTAAACCTCCTGCTGAGACTTATTGATTTCCCGTTTCACGATTCGTCCGCCCTCATGACCGCTTCCCGGACCAAGCAGAATAAGCTGATCAGCAAGTTCCTGAAACGCATGATGATGTTCCACCACAACAAAGGTATGCCCTTGCTCGGTGAGATCCCGCAATGTTTTGAGCAACTGACCAACATCTTTTTCTGAAAGACCTCGGGTTGGCTCGTCCAAGATGCAAAACAATTTCTTCGAGCCCTTGGTGAGTGCTGAAGATAATCGCAACCTTTGCGCCTCACCCCCCGACATAAAGGTGGTTGGCACGCCCAAAGGCAGGTGCCCCAGTCCCAATCGAACAGCGACATTCAAAGGCTTTGAAAATCCACCTTCTAGCGCCAAAGCTTCGCAACAATCATCAAGACTGGTCTCCAGCCACTCCTGAATTGTTTTGCCACGCCAGCGCACAGCAAGAACATCCCTGCGGTAACGCCCACCCAAGCACTCGGGACACTGTTTGTCGACCTCACCCAAGAAGAACAAATCTTCGCGGATGAATCCCTTCCCGCCGCATTCATCGCAAGCGCCAGCCCCGTTGAATGAAAAATCACTCGCCATAAGGTCAAGATTCTTGGCTTCGGGCGTTTGAGCAAAGTTACGCCGCAAAAGATCCATGAGGCCCAAAACCGTGGCCGGCACGCTTGTAATCGTCCTGTGCATCGCCTTTTGTTCGACACTCACGATGTCGAAATTTTCCAGAAAATTTTTAGGGAGCCGCAACTCCGTCCAAATTCCACGACCCTCGTCTGCATCCATGCGGGTATTGGAAAACTGACCAGTATCAACAGACCAGTCCAAAGCTGCTTCAAGGCCACAGTGAATCAATGTCGATTTACCAGCGCCGCTCGGGCCACCCACAACAGTCAACTGACCCAAAGGAATAGCAAGGCTAAGATCCTTGCAATTGTGCATCGAAAAACCTTCAAGGACGAGCATATTCTTGGCGGTTTTGCTTGAAATCTCAGAGCCAACCACTTTTCGATCGGGCTGATCAACACCCAAAGTTTTGAGGTCAAGTTTTACAGATTGTGGCTCTGACCCGGCGGGAGTCATCAACTCGCCCCCACGCGTGCCGCCGCCCGGGCCCAGTTCATACCAAACATCGGCTGCACGAATAAGTTCAGGATCATGTTCGACCATGAGAACAGTATTTCCAAGATCACGAAGCTCTTTGAGACACTGAACCAATTCTGGAATTTCAGCACGCCCCAAACCAATACTGGGCTCATCAAGAACGTAGAGCGAATCGGTGAGGCCATTGCCAATGACGCGTGTGAGAAGCACGCGCTGATATTCACCACCGCTCAATGTTTTGCACCGACGCGAAAGCGTGCTCGAACCCAAACCCAACCGAATGAGCAAATCAACTTTTCGCGAAAGCTCCTCCCAAATTTCCCGGAGTCCAGCCACGCGATGTTTGTATTGTTGTGCTTTTTCGACTTGATGCATCCAATCTCGAAGCGCGCGAATTTCGCCGTGCATCAAATCGCCATAGCGCACTCCGTGACAGCGTGCCTGACGTCCCGCGGGCCCCAGACGACTGCCATCGCAATCGCTGCAGGTCACATAGCGTCTATATTTTGCAAGCATAATTCGGGATTGCTGTTTATACCGCTCGGCTTCGAGCGCCGAAAAAAACTCTTCGATGGAAACGAAACTTTGCTTCTTACGTGTGCGTGAACCGTCGGACGACGTCTCTGTCGCACCCGACCAAATCAACTTTCGATGCTCTGCACTGAGCTTTGACCACGACACACCCACGGGAATTGACAACGACCGACAAGCACGCAAAAGCTCGTCTTTCATCCATCCGTAAACATCACTCGACCAAGGCTTGATTGCATTTTCTTGCAAGCTTAAGCGTGGATCAGGAATAATTTTATTTTCATCCAACACTGGAACATTACCCAATCCGCGGCACGTCCTACACCCTCCCAAAACGCTCTGCCAATCCAGATCGCCCGATTGAATAATTTGAGTCGTTTCATTGCACCGCTGACAAAACGGCTGAACACGAAAGACATGCTCTTTTGTGACACGCTCGGTGTCCGGATTAAAATCAAGCAGCTGTAAGTTTGAAAATCGGTTTGAAAAACGAACCTGACTCCAAACTGAATCTGTTCGGTTCCGCAGTTCATCCGACTGAGTGTCCGAAGAGATTCGATCGAGAACAACCATGATCTCATCTGGACTCTGCTCAACACGTTTTTTATCGGACTTAAATTCATCAATTTCCTCAACGACATCATTGAGGATAATTTTAGTCATGCCTTCAAGTGCAAAACTATCAAGGGTCGTCCGCCGTTCTTTCGGCGAAGAAGGCAGCACAAATGGAATTGCAAGAATCTTGTAAATCTCTCGGCCCGCAGACTTTTTAAATTCACCCTCAAGCCTATCGACCAACTCGCTGACCGAGTGAGTTTCGGCGGGAGATCCACAGCGCGCACAGCTTTCATCCATCAGCGACACAAATGAGATGCGCAGAGGATCAAAAATATCTGCACTTGTGCCAATTACCGAGCGGGGATCAGTGGCTTTGTTATTCTGCTTCAGAGCAACCGCCGCTGGTACATTTTCAATCGAATCAAACTGACCCGCGGGAAGTCCTTGCAAAAATTGTCGCTCATATGTGCCCAGCGTTTCTAAAAATCGTCGCTGTGCTTCTGCGTAGATCGTATCGAAAACAAGCGAGCTTTTTCCACTGCCCGAAACGCCTGTCACTGCAATCCAACGACCTAAGGGAATTTCAAGATTTAGATTTTTTAAGTTGTGAGTTTTTACACCCTGACAAGCAATCACGGCCTGCGGGGTTGGCTTCACATGAGTGTCATCGGTCAATTTAGGCATGCTGCATCTCATTTCGATCTTCAAATTCAGGCGGCTTGTAGCCACGGATATCCAGAAACTCAGTGATCCACGGATCGTTCAAGTCATGCAACTCTTTCCACGTCCCTTGTGCCACTAACCGACCCCCATTGAGAATGGCGACCTGACGAGCAAAGGTGAAAGCCACCTCGACACTTGAAGTGACGCACAACAAACTACTGCCCACTTCTGCAGCAAGCTTGTGGATCATGTCGATCACCACAGCCGAGGTGACCGGATCCAAGCCTGCCGTGGGTTCATCCAAGAGAGCGATGTCAGGCGAAGTCGAAAGAGCCCGCACAATGCCCACACGTCGACGCATTCCTCCGGAAAGCTCACTCGGCAGTTTTCGAGCTGCGGCAGGCAAATTTACACTGGCCAGCATGCGATGAACTTTTTCTTCCATTTCAAAGCTGGGTAGGTCGGTCATATTTTCCATGGCAAACAGAATATTTTCTCGCACTGTCATGAAGTCGAAGAGGGCACCCAACTGAAAGGCCATTCCCACACGACTGAGCAACTGGTTACGTTCCTGACGGCCGAGCTGAGCGAGGTCGCGTCCAAACAAGGAAACCCGACCTTTGTCCGGCCTCACCAAACCCAACATGCCCTTGAGGAGTGTACTTTTTCCACTTCCGCCCGGACCGAGAATAGACAGATGAGCGCCTCTTTTCATTTTGAAGTCGACACCATCGAGAACCGGACGACCGTCATATGACTTGTGAAAATCCACAACTTCCACAATAGTCTCAGCTTGATCAGTGGATTGGGCCTGTGCCCCGCGGATCAGAGTTTTCTGTGCGTTCATCCGTGCAACGTCTCCGCTTCTTTTCGGTGGCATTTGCAAACTCTGGGAAGTCTGACATGTGACTCCTCAGCGCTCAAGGCAGGCGCCAATGCAACCGAACAAAGAAGGTCGGATTATAGCCCGATGACAGGGAGTCAAACGTGAGTGCGTTAAAAGAATTGGCCAAACGCCAACCCAAAATTGCCCCAGTTGTCAGTACGGTCGTCTGTGTTGCCGTCTGTCTGGAACGTGCACATTCTTATGCACAATCGCAGCAACCTTCGACCATGGAAGTCATCCCTGATGCCCCCCAACAGGTTGCAAGCGAATCGACGCCTGAAACATCGACACCGGCCGAGGGTACTCAAAATACGTCATTAAAAGAAAAAATTGATCTACCCTTACCGCCAGCGCCGACATCACCTAAAACTAAAAAAGCACCTGCAAAACCCTCAGCTAAAAATGATATTCTTGACAAAATCCCCCTTGAATTGCGGGCTGTCCAAAAATTTGAAGGCATTAAAACCAAACAACAAGCGTGTACCGCTCTCGAAGGCAAAGTCGTCACTTATTACGACTCCGCGGCTTTGGTTGTTGGATGTGTTCAGCGCCCCGTCGAAGATCCCGACCTGCTGAACGATTTGGTCTTCAAACAAAGAAAACCCGTTGCCGAAGTTCCTGCGCACGTTTATCGACTGATTCCCTTTGGAGAACCCTACGCAGCGCAGCAGGCTCAGAATCAAAATGCCTCCAAAATCTGCCGCGATCTCAACGGAAAATACGTCACCTCTACGGGAACTGATTATTATTTCATTGAAGCCTGCAAAAAGCGTCCGTTCTCGAGCTACGTTGAACTTCAGGCTCACAACAAGCGCAACGCACCTGTCCTCATCATCGCACCCGACCAAATTGACCGCTTTCCCACGGGCAAAGCACTTGAAGGCAATTACGATCGCGAGGTCAGCGCCCTGTATAAGATTGTCGGCGACTCAACGCTCAGCCCTTTGAGTAACAGCAAGCAAAAGCCCGTCACATCGGCAGAAGAGCTGGAAACGCTTCCACAGAAAGCTGCAAAACCCAGAGACGCTAAGACACTTTGCAAGGAACTCAACAACAAAGTCGTTTCATTTTATTCACAGCTGTTTTTTATCACCAATTGCCAGAAGCGTCCCATCAAGGAACTTCCCATCGCCATCCAGCAACGCTTTTCAGAGCGTGGCGCGAGCATTCTCGACGTTTCATCCAACCAACTCGATTCTATTCCCACTGGAAAAGAACTCAGTGAAGATGAAGCCACGGAGATCATCAAATAAGAAAAGATACGCTTCTGATTTTGACAAATGACGTAAAAAAACCGGCCGCCTAAAGCGCCGGTTTTTTGTTTGCCTGTCGTTGGTTTTCCTCAGCGCGCTGCGCCTGTCGCGGGTAACATTCTCAGAACAACAAAATCGGTGTCCGTACCAACAGGCACAAATCCCGGAACATAGGCATCGGAACCATGGCCGACAGCAACAAGCTGATCTTTTGAAATTCCAAATTCATAGCGAAGGAAACGTTCAATGCTCTCGGCGCGCATAGATGTTTCCGCGCGCAATTTATCTCGCGAACCGTTTCTTTGTGCATGAACCTCAATCAGCAATCGGCCACGCGCATCTGAAAATTTTTCATTGAGAAGCTGGCGCAAAGAATCCTGACCGGTGCGCGTCAGTTCAACGTGCAAACCGTCGACGTCGCCGCCGGCGAAAAGATGACCCGCAGGAATGGTCAAACGCGGCGAGATCTTTTTAACCTGTTGAATCTCCTTTCGCCGCACGACCACCATGTCACCCACCATCGGCGTGGGATACAAATTCCCAGACGAGACCAGCTCGTCACTCACACCTCGGTCAACCGAACGGGCGGAACCCGCAACCGTGAGCTGCCCCTCGACCAAAGCACCATTGCGCGCAACGACCTCTCCTTGTCCCAAAACCACCCAGCGTCCGGGAGGCAGACAGCGGAGCAAATCAAATTCCGCACCTGTTTGAAGAAAGTTTGGTTCGAAATTGTCATCACCGTCTTCAGAGCCGGAGCGCAATGCCCAAGCCACGCGCACAGGACCCGCCTCGGTCCGCTCCACGCGGCGGATAGCCACGGGCCGGTCGGGTAGGGCACTCAGGGCATCAGACCCACAGCGACTCTCGGCCGTCTCGGCGAACCCGACGGAGCTCCATGAGAGTGCCAATAATACCAGAGGTTTAAATATACAGACTCGTCCGCCCCGGCAGCTGCGTGTGGTTGTTTGCCGTGCCTGCAATCCGAGCTTGAGTCTACTGACAAGCCTCATTATGGCTCCTTCCGGACGCGATGAATGCGTCGTGCTTCCAAACTGCGTTTCGGTTCGGGCATTCGCGCACAGGAGTGCAAGATTTTCAGCATTTATAATGGTTTTGACTGCGCCTCGCGGCTCTTGTGCACGCGGCGCACGCAGCGAGAGGGGCGGTAAAGACATGAGACAAGCGGGAATGCTCGTTGAACGCATGAAAAAGGGAGAAAGTGCTCCCGACAAACACTTCAATCCGTACCTCCACGAGGCACTTGAGTATGCGGGCACCCTGTTTACGGGGACCGAGTGGGCCGAAAAAAAGGCCTCTGTTTACGAGGTCCCACAGCGACCTTTGTTGATTGAAATCGGCTGCTACATGGGAAAAAACGTTCTTGAATTTGCGACACACAATTCCGACTGGAACGTTCTGGGCATCGACATCACGTACAAGCGTGTGGTCAAAACAGCGCGGAAAATAAGCAACCTTGGGCTCAAAAATGCGAAAATTTTGATCAGCGATGCGCGCTCGGCTCTGGCTGAAATTCCTGACGGCAGTGTGTCCGGAGTGTGCGTTTTCTTTCCCGATCCTTGGCCTAAAAAGAAACAATTGAAGAATCGCCTTCTGCAGACTGCCTTTCTAGAACTGCTTGCAAAGAAACTGCGCCCGAACGGCTTTTTTTGGTTTAAAACAGACAGTGAAGACTATTTCTTGTCGGTCCAGCAAATTTTGGCCCAAGCGGGTTGGCACGAGTCCGAGCCTGATGCACTGCCCCAAGGGCTTGAACCTCTTCCCTACACAACCGTTTTTGAGGCACTCTTCCTGAGTAAAAACCTTCCCGTTTACCGAAGAGTGTTTTTGCCACCTCAAAAGGATTGAGTAGGCAAAGCTTTAGGGCACAACGGATGTGGAGTGATTTTGTCGATGGTGGCAGACAGCCCAAAACAGACAGCAAACGAAAACGCGCTAGCCGCGCGAGAACTCGATCACGACATCACCGGCGCTCGTCGGGCTGCCATTTTGGCTGCAGCTGGGGCAGGGGTGCTTGCCCTTAGCAAACTCATCCTTTTCTTTATCTCGGGCTCGATGGTCGTCGCTCTTTCGGCCTGGGACAGCGCACTTGATGTGTGCGTCAGTGCGGTGAATCAAAAAGTCATCCACTTTGCACGCCAGCAACCCGACAGCAATCATCCCTACGGACACGGCAAGGCTGAATCTATGGCCGCGCTGGCTCAAGGCGCTCTGATTCTCGGCGGTGCGCTGCTCATTATCATTTCGAGCGGACAAAAACTGTGGGAAACACTCGCAGGCAAGGTGGAGCCCGTCGAACATCCCTGGCCGACAGTCGTGTTTTTTATTGCCGCGGCGCTCGCGAGCGTATTCATTACTCAGAGCCTAAAAAAAGCATCGCTCAAATATAACAGTCCTGCTCTGCGCGCAGACTCAGAGCATTACCGAACAGACGTCATTGCCAATTTAGCCAGTGCAGTCTCGATGGCGGCTATCGCCCTGACACAAATCCATTGGCTTGACCCTCTGTTGGCCGCACTTTTTGCTCTGAATATCGGACATGGTGGATTTAAACTCGTATCGACGAGCATCAATGATCTGCTCGACCACGATCTACCCACTGAACTTAAAGAAGAAGTTCTCAGGGCTATTAGTGAATGTAACGAACAAATTATCGACGTTCACAATTTCCGTGGACGCAGAAGCGGTCACAAATATTTCTTTGATTTGCATGTGACACTTCCGGCTCATTTGGACTTCCGCACCGTGCACGAAATCAGCGAACACGTCGAACACACCATCGAAAAGAAATTCGGAGCCGACGTCGTTGTCCATGTCGATCCGGCAGATGAAGCCACGATGCAAAAAATCCGAACAGCTCCAGGACTGCATCGAACACTTCACCCAATTGAAAAAACCGAAACAAAAAACCTGTAATGCATTTTTCCAAACCCCATCCGCTTCTGCTGAAACATCTCAATGCCGCAGGCATCGAGTGGTGTTCGGTCTTGAACGTCGACGAATGGCAGGACCGCTGGACGAACAATCAGTTGCCCGAGGAACTGGCCAACGATTTGCAATTTCTCAAAGACTGGATAGCGCAAGACCATCATGCCGGCATGGGTTTTCTAAAAAACAACATGCAGGCGCGCGAAAACTCCAACCATATTCTTCCGCAGACGCGCTCCATACTCTCGATGATTGTGCCCTACGCAACGGGTGAACACATTCGTGGACGGACTTCCACGTCAGGGACTGACGAAATTCGACTTCCTTCATCACAGAAATCGATCGCCGAGAAAACTGCACGGTATGCGCGCGTACCAGACTACCACAAAGCAATCCGTAAAGAGCTGGAGCACGCTCTCGAGCACTGGCTTCAGGATGCACAGAAAATGGAAATCGCGGATGAAAATACAGCGTGGCGTGTCGTGACTGATTCATTGCCATTTCTCGACAGAGCTCATGCACGCATTGCGCGCTTGGGATTTATTGGCAAGAACACCATGCTCATTCGGCCGGGTATTGGAAGCTATTTTTTCATCGCTCACGTTCTTCTGACCACTCCATTTGCGGCCGTCGCTGACCCCAGCGGAGCAAAACCTTTGGCCGCTGATGCGATTGCTGAGCTGTCGTGCGGAGAGTGCAGAAAGTGTCTTGATGCATGCCCGACTCAAGCACTGATCGCACCAAAACATCTTGATGCGAACAAGTGTCTTTCTTATCTTTCCATCGAGCACCGAGATATAGTCGGTGAAGAATTTATTCCGCATTTTTCGGATCGCTTTTACGGCTGCGACATTTGTCAGGAAGTGTGTCCATATAATTTTAAGACACTACCGCTCACAACAATCAAACCTTTTCAAAATATGCGCGAAGTGCTGACCACACTCACAACATCTCAAGTCGCACAAATGACGCAATCTGAATATGAAGACTGGTTCGGAGGCACAGCCATGACTCGTGCAAAATACGCAGGTCTTGTGCGTAACGCCCTCTATTCATTGCATGCCGAACATCATTCGGATTTGCAAAAAATACTCGCTTTGCGCGAAAAAGATCCTCACCCACTGATTCAAAGAACAGTCCTTCAACTGCGAAGAATCAATAAAGGTTAGTTTTATTTTTGTCGGCTAAGAACTCACGAGGCATGCGCCCCACAGTCAATTCGAGTTGATCTGTTTTCTCTTGTCGAAAAACTCGAATCTGAATTTTTTGACCGGGCTGAATTGCATTCATGATTCCTTGAAAATCAGAAACATCGAGGACTCGGCGTCCATTTGCCGCAACCAGAATATCTCCTTCGGTGAGTCCTGCCTTTTCGGCAGGAGAATCCGCAACAACGTGCTGCACTTTTATCCCGAAAGATTCACCGCTGGTTTTCGCGGAACTCAAATTTGTCAGATTGATACCAAGCCAACTCATCTTTGCCAGACCTGCAGGCCTGCGCAGTGTCTCCAAAATAGGTTTTGCAACATCGGTAGGAATAGCGAAAGAAATACCACGGGCATCCGTAAGCAACGCTGTATTTATTCCAATCACCTCGCCCTTAATGTTGAATAACGGACCACCAGAATTTCCCGGATTGATGGCTGCATCGGTCTGCAGAAAGTTATCATAGGGTCCTTCACCAATCGTTCGACCCTTTGCCGAAAGCAGACCCGAGGTCACCGTGTGTCCAAATCCAAACGGGTTACCGATTGCAAAAACAGCGTCACCAATGCGTGCTTTTCCACTGCTTCCAAATTTTAAGACGCGCGCACGAGACCAAGGCCTATCGAGTTTCAACAGTGCCAAATCCGCCTGCTTGTTAAAACCAATCAACTTTGCCGGTAAACCCCATTGCTGATTTGCAGGCACAACCTCAATCGCGACAGCCGACTGAACAACATGATAATTTGTGACAACAAAAAACGGGCTCTGAAAAAAGAAACCTGATCCGCGCGAACGTGGCTGTTCTTGCCGGACGACTTCGAGCGGAGCCACAAAGAGTTTGAAAAATGGGTCGAGTGCATCGGCCGGTTTTTTATCTCCGGAAACCTCACGTGCAGAGTCTTCCCCTTTACCACTGTGAGGGTTGTCGCGTGTCCGAATGTTCACCACGCCCGGAAGCACCTTCTCAACAACATCAGCTATCGAGACGACTTGATAAGCGTGCGCACCGCTGCTCAACGCCAGCATACTGCTCAACACACACTTCATCCCATTCCGGACACGTCTGTGCATCACGACCTCACTCTGCCCCACCCAGACCGAATGGCACAAAAACCTTTGGTCTCAGATTAAATTGAACGAATCCGCGAGTGCCTGACGAACACTACCCATGCCAATCACATGACAAACACACACCAACTCGATATGGTCGGCAGACATCAGGGCACCCTCTGCGGGCCGGGAGTAGAACCCATGAAAAGTCATAAGATTTTTTGGAGAATCGGCGTTTTTCTCGGATGCATTTCCGCATGCACGACAATCACCCCCGTCAGGCAGGGCATCCAACCTGAAGCTGTTGCGCTGAATCCGGCAAGAATTGCAGCCTTTCCAACTCTAACGATTCCTCACCCCAGCGAACAGTCGTCTTTGGATCCCGCATCACTGATGTCGGGTGACGTTGTTCGCGCTGTTGAATCGCGCATTCTCTCGGCCTTTAGGAACCAGCCGGGGGTCAATGGAATTGCCTTTCAGTCGGTGCGCTTTTCACTCAAGTCCAATCCCAAACTGCCCACCGAAATCGACAGCGAAATCCGCTCGATGGGGCAATTGACCAACAGCGGTGCAGCGCGTGAAACTCTGCTGCTCAGTGCAGAATGCCGGTCTAGGCGCAACTTTCTTGATTTTTACAAGCACTGCCTGATGAAATCTCAGCGCTGGGTTCCTTTGCTGAACCAGTTTTCAATGGCCGTGCAAAATTCTGATTCCGTTCTCATTCCGGTGGTGACCTCTCTAGAAAAGAACACCACCAAAGGAATTTATTCTCTCAAATTCGGCGTCACACTTTTACTGATCGACACCAACAGTGGCCGGCTGCTCTGGGGGCGGGACACCACAGTCCAAATCGACTCTGCTCAAGGAGTCAAACAATTTCCTGATATCAAATTGGCCTACGACAAGATCTTCAACGAGGCTTTTTGGGCCGAATTCCCGGGCCGTCGGGCCAAACCTGACACCTCTGGCTGAAGTTCAGTTTTAATTTTCTTAAAGGAACAGACCGTGAAGGACACATCTTCAAAATCGAAAATGCGCGCAGAGCGGTTTGTTACCGCGTCAAACTCCGACGTCGAAACGCTCTATACATCTGCGCATCTTCAACCCGCAGAGTCATTCGCTGCAGAGCAAGGAACTCCGGGAGCGTATCCATTCACGCGTGGCGTTCATCCAACAATGTATCGCAGCCAGTTTTGGACGATGCGACAGTATGCTGGCTTTGCTACAGCTGAAGAGTCCAACGCTCGTTATCGATATTTGCTTGAGCAAGGACAAACCGGTTTGAGTGTGGCCTTCGATTTACCCACACAGATTGGCTATGACTCTGATTCCGAGCACGCTATTGGTGAAGTCGGAAAGGTTGGAGTGGCCATTGATACTCTGGCCGACATGGAAATTCTTCTTAAAGGAATTCCGCTCGACAAGATCTCAACTTCAATGACAATCAATGCGTCTGCGAGTGTTCTTCTTGCGATGTATATCGCCGTTGGTGAAAAGCAGGGAATCTCTTCCGACCAACTCCGTGGAACAATTCAAAATGATATTTTGAAGGAATACATTGCTCGGGGCACATATATTTTCCCACCCCGTCCATCGATGCGCCTCATCACCGACATCTTTGCTTTCTGCAAAGAAAAGGTTCCTCAATGGAATACGATTTCTATCAGCGGTTATCACATCCGCGAGGCAGGAAGCACGGCTGCTGAGGAAGTGGGATTCACACTCGCCAATGGCATTGCCTACGTTCAAGCTGCGGTCGACGCGGGTCTAGACGTCGACGATTTTGCACCTCGCCTGAGTTTCTTCTTCAATGCCTTTACAGATCTGCTTGAAGAAGTTGGAAAATTCAGAGCTGCCCGCAGACTCTGGGCCAAAATCATGCGTGAACGCTTCAAAGCCAAAAATCCAAAGAGCTGGATGTTGCGCTTTCATACACAAACAGCAGGTTCAACACTCACAGCCCAACAACCCGACAACAATATCGTCCGCGTCACGATTCAGGCACTTGCCGCTGTGCTGGGTGGAACCCAAAGTCTGCACACCAATTCACGCGACGAAGCGCTGGCCCTGCCCAGCGAAGAATCGGCTCGCATTGCGCTGCGAACCCAGCAAATTATTGCTCACGAATCGGGTGTCGCGGAAACGGTCGACCCACTTGCCGGGTCTTATTATGTTGAAGCAACGACCGACCGCATTGAACGCGAGGCTGCCGAGCTCATCGCCAAAATCGACGCACTGGGTGGTGTGATTCCAGCGATTGAACAGGGGTTCATTCAGGCCTCCATTCAACATTCGGCCTACACCTACCAACAAGACATTGAATCCGAAAAACGCATTATCGTCGGGGTGAATAAGTTCACCATCAGCGAGCCACCACCCAAGGGACTCCTGCGCATCAGCCGTGCTGTTGGAGAAAGTCAGATTCAAAAATTGCACCAAATTAAAGCAAACAGAGATAACGCGAGAGTTCAAGATGCTCTGGCAAAACTCAAAACGGCGGCGCAAACGGATGCAAATCTGATGCCCTTCATCCTCGAGGCCGTCCGTGCCTACGGAAGCGTGGGCGAAATTTGTAACACCCTGCGTAGCGTGTTTGGCGAGTATAAAGAGCACGTTGTCCTTTGAGACAACACCCAACCGCCTGAAAAACACAAGCTCTCGTCCAATATCGAGCCCCAGAGCCATCGTCCGTCTTGACACATCAGAACACCCGCTTAGGTTCCCCAGCGTTCGATGGCTTGCTCGCGCATGACGACGATTTGTCTCTTTTGACGGGTCATTGTGCAAAGCCACGAGTTTTTGTTATGGATAGCCCACTTTTCAATAGGAGGTCTCATGAAAGTCCGTCCACTCGCTGACCGTATTCTTGTGAAGCGCGTTGAGGAAGAAACCAAAACTGCAGGTGGAATCCTGATCCCTGACAACGCCAAAGAAAAACCGATGGAAGCGTCGGTTGTTGCCGTTGGCAGCGGTAAAATTCTGTCCGACGGAAAAGTCCGTCCGATGGAAATCAAAGTCGGTGATCGCGTTCTGTTCAGCAAATACAGCGGAACCGAAATCAAACTCGACGGCGTCGAGCACCTGATTCTGCGCGAAGATGACATCCTCGGAATCATCAACAACTAATTTTAGTTCTGAAACTGTTTTTGTTTAAACGGAGTCAAATATGTCAGCTAAAATGATCAATTTCGGCGAAGACGCCCGCAAAAAAATTCTAACTGGTGTAAATATTCTTGCAGACGCGGTGAAAATCACCATGGGACCTCGCGGCCGCAACGTCGCTATCGACAAATCCTTCGGCTCACCCAACGTCACCAAAGACGGTGTGACTGTTGCTAAAGAAATCGAACTCGAAGACAAATTCGAAAACATGGGCGCTCAGATGGTCAAGGAAGTTGCTTCCAAAACCTCCGACGTTGCCGGTGACGGAACAACGACAGCAACTGTTCTTGCTCAAGCCATCTATCGTGAAGGCGTAAAGCTCGTTGCTGCTGGTCATAACCCCATGGACCTCAAGCGCGGAATCGACAAGGCCGTGACTGAAGTTGTCACTGAGCTCAAGAAACTCAGCAAAACAACCAACAGCCGCACCGAAATCGCACAAGTTGGAACCATCTCGGCAAACTCCGACACTGCCATCGGCAACATCATTGCTGACGCAATGGAAAAAGTTGGCAAAGAAGGCGTGATTCAGGTTGAAGATGCCAAGGGCATGGACACAACTCTTGAAGTCGTCGAAGGTATGCAGTTCGATCGCGGCTACCTGTCGAACTACTTTGTGAACGAGCCAGAGCGCATGGAAGTCAACTACGAAGACGCTTACGTCCTCATGTTCGACAAGAAGCTCTCAAGCCTCAAAGACCTCGTGCCAATCCTCGAGAAAGTTGTCCGCTCGGGTAAACCTCTTCTCATCGTGGCTGAAGATGTTGAAGGCGAAGCTCTCGCGGCTCTCGTGCTCAACCGTCTGCGCGGAAACCTGAAACTCGTCGCTGTCAAAGCACCTGGCTTCGGTGATCGTCGTAAGGCTATGCTCGAAGACCTCGCTATCCTCACAGGCGGAACGGTCATTTCTGAAGAAATGGGCATGAAGCTTGAGACAACAACTCTCGAGCAGCTCGGCGTTGCTAAGCGCATCCGCATCGACAAAGACAACACAACAATCATCGATGGTCAGGGCGCAAAGAAAGACATCGAAGCTCGCATCAAGCAGCTGCGTAAGCAAATCGACGACACCACCAGCGACTACGATCGCGAGAAGCTCCAAGAGCGTCTTGCTAAGCTCGCAGGCGGCGTAGCTGTCATTCGCGTCGGCGCTGCAACTGAAACAGAAATGAAAGAAAAGAAAGCTCGCGTTGAAGATGCTCTGAACGCAACACGCGCTGCTGTTGAAGAAGGCATCGTTCCTGGCGGTGGTGTTGCCCTCATCCGCGCTCAAAA
>CAYWSV010000002.1:0-12882 GCA_964460155.1 uncultured Oligoflexia bacterium
CAGCTCGCCTCTCAATGGCGTGCACCATTGCTCGGTGCCCACGATTGGCGCGTGGCCGGCAACTCGTCCCAGAAAATGATGGAGCGTCGGGGCTGGGTTCAAAACATCTGCATGACCGTGACGACACCCGAGCAAATTCAGCAACTTCCTGATCACTGTGAGCGCATGTTTATTCCGGGCGAATTTTGTCGGCAGGGAGATGTCTTGAGCGCGGCGTCGGCCAGCGGAAAGATTATTTTTCTCGAACGTGGAGCATTTCTCGCGCCCAGTGATCTGACACGTGCTGTTGAGAAACTCGGTGATGCAAAGTCCAGAGTTGTACTCGTTGAAGCCGGCTCCGCATTCGGATACTCCGACCGCGTGCTTGACCCACGTGCTCTTGAAGTCATGCGCAATCTCAATTGTCCGCTCGCACTCAATTTGCACGCATTGCTTCTACCGTCGGGAAAACCCTACGAACATCGGCCAAACTGGCTCAATGGCTCGAGTTTTGATGTCGCTCTTGTCCGTACAGCACTTGCTTTCGGCGTCCGTTATCTTTTTCTGCCGGCTGAGCGTGAACTCGACCCTGCAGCTGCCGAACTTTGGATGTCGGTCGGAAGGAACAACACATGAATTTCAAGAACAACTGGACTGGAGAAATCCATCCTCACGTACGCTTGTCTGAGCAGTCTCTCACCATCATTGCCGGCCCGTGCATGTTCGAAGCCAAAGAACTCGGTATTGAAGTTGCTTCACGCATGAAAGCTCTCTGCGCCGAACTGGGTTTCAACTACGTTTTCAAGAGCAGTTACGACAAAGCCAACCGCACGAGTGGCAACACAGCCCGCGGCCCCGGACTTGAAAAAGGTTTGCTCTGGCTGCAAGAATTGAAAACTCAATTGAGCGTTCCTGTGCTCACCGACGTTCACACCCCGCTTCAGGCAAAAGAGGCTGGAGAGGTTGTCGACATCGTTCAGGTCCCCGCGTTTTTGTGCGATCAAAAAGATCTTTTAAAAGCTTGCGCTGAAACTGGAAAAACAATCCAAATCAAAAAAGGCCAACATGCTTCGCCAGAGCAGGTGATTGCCTGTGCTGACTTTGTTGCCGCCTGCGGGAATTCGAAAGTTCTGCTTTGCGAGCGGGGAACATCGTTCGGCTACAATAACTTGGTCGTCGATTATAGAAACTTGGTCCTGATGAAACGTTCGGGATACGCGACAGTCTTCGACGGCACACATGCGGCACAACTCCCCGGAGCAGGCGCCGGTCAGTCTTCAGGCTTGCGTGATATGGTTCCAAGTCTTTGCGCTGCAGCTGCGGCCGTAGGCATTCACGCACTTTTTCTTGAAGTCCACCCGACTCCAGAAAAGGCGTTGTCGGATGCTTCAACGCAAGTCAGCTTCGATATGGCAGAGCAAATCCTGCGCCGCGTGCGTGAACTGACGCGATAACCAATACTGATCTCAATTGGGAATCAATTAATCCTGACCACAATTGGGAGGCGGTCCTTCAACACGACCAAAAATAACGGCCGCCTCATTGCCACTTTCGTTCCTTGAGAACGAAACATCAGAGCAACAATTCACAACGGGCTCCGCACCCGTCCATGTATAACGCGCATTAGGTGGCAGGTTGTGATCGTAACAAAGCAATTTGCGCGCGCTGACGTAGGTAATGCCGGCCACAGGATCGACAAGCGCATCCGGCGACAGGTTAAGAATTGCAACACGGCCCTGAGCAGATTGAAGGTAAACTTGCCTTTCGACGTCGCCTCTGCACAAAGTGACAGGGTCTCTTTTAAGAGAATCACGCCGTTGATTGAAAAATTTGAATTCGTAACATTGGGCGGAGCTTGGATTTTCGCCCTCACCGGCCGAGGCTGATGTAGGTGCTTCGATGAGCTGCTTTTGTCCCGAAGTTTGAGGCGCATTCACAATGGGAGCTCGAACCTCGGCAAATGGGGCGGGTTCAGCGTCGGCCTCTGCATCAAGTTTTGCAAGAGCCTCTTGTTCCGCAGAGTTGAGCTGCCCTGCAGGCGTACGACAGGCGGCTGCCAGAGCGAAACAACCTATGATTAAAAGTCGGTACAACCCGTCTCCCTCCCTAGCCTTCGCCCTACAAAACTGTCGGCCTTCAAAGGCAAAGATCCCAAGATCATAGTATCAACAGAGGAATCGGGAGCAAGTCCCCGAAATATTTCCCTTGAACGCCCCAAAAAAAGACGTTACCCACCCCGCTCATTGCTTTCGTCACCCCAAGCGTGGAGCTCTTCAGTGAAAAAATTAATCGCAACCCTGCTCGTTTTTTTGTTTGTACAAGTTCAGTCGTTTGCGCGTGCTAACCCTACAGGCGCAACGTCTCAGTTGGAGACGTCATTCTCGCAAATGGCAGCACAAGTCTCACAAGGCTCGCTCAAAAGTCAGGAGATCATTGATCAAGCAAAACAGATTGTGGGCGAAGCAAAAGCGTCGGGTGTAAGCGAACATGAATTCATCTCAGTGATGTCAAAGAAACTCTCTTTGAACATGAGTGATGCTGACGTTGAAAAAACGATTGCTGACCTTAAAGCAAATCCTTCACAAGCCAAAATTCAAGACCTTGCTCAACAGCTTGAAAAGGCACAGAGCGGCGACAAGTTCCTTATGGTGTTGCTGACCTTTGCTATCATGAGCGCAATCATGATTGGAATTTTCTTCCTTCTCGTTGACCCAAACTTTCCTGTTTGATTCGGGGTGCGTGTGCGGTTGATTTTAACCACGAGCCTTCTACTTGCAGCATGCCTGCAGTCATGTGGCCCTCTGGAGAAATCCCGCACTCACGCCGTCTATGGCAGGGACCAACGCACTCTCGTTTCTCGTGCCCCCATCGAAGTGCAAAGATTCGCACCTGCAATCGCGATGCTCAGTCGGGATTTTCAAATTCAAACTCAGACACCGACTGACGTCACTTTCAAGCCACACAGACAAGCAGATGTGTTGCAATTGTGCGCGGAGGAACCCTTCCGTGAACAATTCATGCTTGGCGATTGCACAGGCTTTGCCATCGGTGATTCGCATCTGATGACTGCACGCCATTGTATTCCGACGCAGAAGTCATGCGACGAAAGAGTCATTGTTTTTGGACATACGAATGAAACTCAAAATTCTTTTCCCACGGAATCAATTTTTCACTGCAAAAGAATCATTGAAGCAGCCGAGAAAGGTTTTGGGGATTTGGTTCTCATCGAACTTGATCGCAAGATGAATGCAGTTCCTGCTGCATTTTCTTTCCGGCAAACCAACCAGAGCTCCGAGAAGAGGCCAACAGATCGGCCTCTTTACGTCGCAGGGCACCCATTTGGGGCTTCACTGACAGTGTCTCCGCTTGAAACGCATCTCAAAGCCGTCGATACATTTTTTTCAACGGGCGCAGCCGATGTTGCGCAAGGTGCCTCGGGCTCACCCTTGTTTGATCCAATCTCTGGCGAAGTTTTCGGAGTGCTGACCGGAGGAGAGACAGATCTTGAATGGGACGTCACACGCAACTGCAACAAGACACGTGTCTGCCACTCTGATGAGTGTCGTGGCGAACAATTTAGCTCGCCTAGCAACCTCAAACTGAAAGCTCTCGCTCAGTAGGTTTGGGGCTTTTCCGTGGGATGCGCAAGTTCTACCAACAAATGAACGTTGTGACCAAAGTCGCTAAAGTAGCCGTTGAAATCTGACCTCACTGCATTCTGGGCAGGAACAACCGAGAGCATGCCAACAAGCTTTCCACGCCCCTGACTCCACATATGCAGGTCGCGCACAATATGACCATCCTGTTCGATGCGTCGCTTCAAACTTACGAGCGAGACCCCGTCTGGATGAGCATCCAAGAGCTCCCAAGCCGTCTTTTTGACGAGGCTCCATGCCCAGCGCAGAATCACAACTCCACCCACAATTCCCATGAGAGGATCCAACCACGCGGCAGAAGTCATAAACTGCCCCGCAATGAGTGCAAGAATTGCAAGAACAGACGTAAGCGCATCAGCAAGGACGTGCATGACCGCGCTCTGATGGTTGTGGTCTGTCGCATCGTGATGATGATCGCCGTGGTCGTGATGATGATGGCCGTGGTCGTGATGATGATGCGCAGAAGTGCCGCCCCAACCCAACATAAAGGCGCTTGCAAGATTCACAACAAGCCCAATAACAGCAACAACAAGCGCTTCTGAAAAACGAATGGGTACAGGCTCGATGAAGCGCATGACACTCTCGACAATCATCCATACAGCAACTCCAGCAAGCACAATTGCGCTCGTGTAGCCACCCAACGACAGCACCTTTCCAGTTCCAAAATTCATGCGCTGACTCAGCCGAGTCGAGCGCGTCAACCTATAGGCCACATATGCGATTCCAAGCGCACCCGCATGCGAGGCCATATGATATCCGTCAGCTTCTAAGGCCATCGAACCAGTCAAACGACCGGCAATGACCTCGGCAAACATCGTCAACAAGGACAAAATAATCACAGATAAAACGCGCCGCTGCCTCAGCTCCGTCTGTGCAGCTTCATCAATAAAAATGTTGCTTTTGTCGCACAACATCGAGCCCGGTGCCGAATCAGAATCAGAGTGCTGCATCTTCTCTGGGTTCATCTCATTTTCCAACGTCATTTGACTGAATAAGTCGGGTTTGGGATTTGAAACGCTCGAAAAAAACGAATTTTCAAACCTTGAAAGAAATTAAAACAAATATCACTCAACGGCAAACAGCGCCTGAGAACGTGTAAACGCACGGCCTCAGCGTCCTCCTCACAGGAGTCAAAGCAGAGTCGGACAACTGATGAAAGTGAGCAGTGACTCTGGCATAGTCGACACATCTGTTTTGCGAAGGTGGTTTCTGTGAAAGACATTTTCAATTCTAAATTCAAACACAAGCTTTGGTTTATTCCCATCTTCTTGTGCGTTATGTTCATGCTCTTTCGAGATTCAGGAGTCGCCAAAGAACTCAGAGAGAGGGCTATCGCGCCCATCGAATTTTCTCTCAGACAACAGGTTGGAAAGAATCCAGAACTCGCCTCTAACCTCAAGGTGGTTATTTACGGAGACAAGGCGAAAAAAGAGTTCGGAGTCCAAGAACTCATCAGTATTTCTCAATGGAGAGAGCTAATTGAAGCGTTAGCAACGCGCAAACCCAGAGTCATTCTTTTCGATAAATTTTTCAGTTTCACCAATGGGACTGCTCAAGACGTTGAAAATTTCAACTCAAGAATTTCTGCGCTAAAGGTCCCTGTCATCGCAGGCGCAGCATTCGGAAACCTTTCAGAAGCCTCGCGAGAGTATCAGCCACGATTGTTCGCGGATTGGAGGGTCAATCCAGAAATCTCCCTCGAAAGCGGAACCCAAGACACCCTCGATGGGCCGACATCTTCTATTCGAAATTCATTCACCAAAATTGGAAGTCTCGAACTTATCAATACCTCTGCCGTTCAACCTGCTTGGCGCGAGTCTAAAACAGGGCTCATTCTTCCTCACCTCAGTTTATCTTTTGCAAAAAAGGTGAACTTTGAAAATTCATTTGTTGATGTCGACGAAACTCGTCTCTATCTCGACAGATTCGGACGAATACCAGTCAATTTCGTTCGTCGTGACATCGAACTATTTAAGAGTTTCCTCCCCATCAGCTCTTTATTCCGCAATGGGAGCACAGCTCCGGTGTTGAATAAAATCAACGAAGGAGACGTCATTCTTGTTCTCCCTTCGATGTATGCTGGAAGCACTGACTATAAAAACTCACCCATCGGTCGCATTGAAGGTGGGTTGTATCATTTGAGCGTCATCAATACGATCCTCACCAATGCACCCATTCAACCTATATTTCAGAATTTTTGGATATTTCTCTCTCTTCTATTACTGTTTGCTCTCTTCTCGACACTCTTCTCTCTGAAACTGAAAATTAGACATGCCATTGGAGTCTTGCTCGCCAGCACCATATTTCTCATCGCTGGGGGACTTCTGCTTTTTGTTTTCAACTCCCTTCAATTCGATTGGCACGTACTCACTGCATTTATACTCATCAACAGTTCAACCTTGCTAACCTTTCGTATTGTCAGAGAAGAACAACAAATTCAGCAAATCGAGAGCGCTCTTGAGGGCATGGTTCCAGAAGCAGTACTCAAAGCCGTAGTCAGCCAACCAGACATTCTTAGACAGCGACCCAATGAATTCAGCCTAACAGTCATGTTCATAGACATTGAAGGCTTTTCACTGCGAACAAAATCGATGATGCCCTCGGATGTCTTTCGTATCCTCCACGCTCAAATCAGCGCAATTTCTGCAATCGTGCACGCTCATGGCGGTGTAGTTGACCGCATTCTGGGCGATGGAATGATGTGTTTCTTCGGCTATTCATTAAATCCCTCGAACAAAACCACTCAAACCAACGGCGACCATGCTCTCCAAGCTCTCCGCTGCGCCGTAGAGATCCAACGTGAGTGTGTAAGGATGACCAACGCGACACCCGACCAACAGACCGTTTCTGGAGCGGTCATTCCATTGCGCATCGGCTTGAATACGGGCGAAGCTTTTCTGGGCAACTTGGGGTCAGGGAAGCGTCTGGACTTCACAATCGTGGGCCACACCGTCAACATGGCCAAGCGCCTCGAGGATGCCTGCGAAACGTTCCGCGTTCTCATCAGTCCAACAACCTACGAACGCATTCAAAAACTCAACAGTCTCGACCAACTCTCGGGCGTGGCCCTGCGTCCGCGATATATGTCTGTTAAACACGAAGATGAATTGCTCGTTGCATGGGAATGCGACCCATTCAATAACGAACGTGATAACTACGAAAAAGCATCTATGCGCATGAGAAAGTCGGACGTTGTGCGACAAAAGCAAAATCAATCATTGCAGCGGCCGGTACGAGTCATGATCAATGGAAATTTAAACGGAACACTCCTTAGCTTAGTTGATGGTACCGCAGTCCTTTCGAGCGAAAAGTATTTCTGCCGAAAGGTATTCCTCAACATCGACTTTAATCCCGAGTCCGAGGATTCTGTCAGCAAACTTCTTAAGCAAAACCTCAAAACACTTTATATGCAGGTGCAGTACGGTTCGGTTGCTCCAGATGGAAGCTACATTCACACGCTCAAAATCCTTCACCTTCCGACTGAACGTATCAAAGCTCTGCAGGAAATACTGTCATAAAATCGACAACTTCTTTTTAGTCGCTCCGAAATTGATTCTACGATTCTGTGTCTGTTGCGGAGAACCACATATGAACATTCAACTCTCCACGATTGCCGCTTGCGTGTTTCTCTCAAGCGGCTGCATCACTCTGCATAACACTGCGATTGGCGACATCGCGCGTGGCGGTCAGAAGTTTGAGGTCTCTATCACTGACATTGGAGTCAATGTTGAGAGAACAACAAAAGCAATCGGCGAGATGGCTGGAAAATCGGAAGATCTGGAGTCGCTCAACAAGATCATAGGACTGTTCCAATGGGGACCACGCACGGGAAATCCTGTCTACAACATTGGAGCGTGGTCACAATTACAACAGAAAATTCTTGAGAAGTGTCCCAGCGGGGAAGTCCATAGCCTTGTTTCAAATCGCGAATTTCGAGATTTCTACTACGGGAGTGCGGAAGGTGTCCGCGTCACCGGTTATTGCCTTGGAGCCGTTAAATGAGCGTGAACACATTTTCTGCACTGAAAAAGTCAACTCAAGTGATTTTCATGAGCTCTGTTCTCACCATGTCAACAGGGTGCGCTTCGCTTCACAGTGTCTCGGTGACGAGTATTCCGCAAAACAGAAATCAAAAGGTCAGCGCCAACGTCAGTAAGTGGATTGTTTTGGGATTAAACTTCAACAACGATTATGTTGATGAACTGACTGAATCGCTGCGTCGCAAATGCGACGGCAAAGTCACTGGAATTCTCACGAAATATGAGTCAACGCTCTTCTTAATTGCAAGTAAAAATGAGATTACCGCAACAGGTTTCTGCAGCTCTGAAAAACGCGCAAAAAATGCTTCGACAGTCACAACAGGAGGCTGAGGGTGAAATTTTATATCTCACTTGCTGCAGCTTTTTTATCGACCGGATGCGCATATAGCATTCATCAATATGCAGCGACCGATTTTACAGGAATGAAGCAAGGAAACAGAGTTGTCGGCGAGGGCTCCAAACATTACATCCTCGTCAAAACAGACAATGTCTTTGTCGAGAAAGCGTATGCATCTCTGCTCAGCAAATGCCCGAACGGGAGAATTTCTGGAATCACCTCACACTACCGGACTGACCTCAGTTTTCTTTCGTTTACCGAAAGACTCATCCTCGAGGGTACGTGCATTATCGAATGAACGCACTCAATCTATAGACGTTCTGTTCTTCGCAAATTGGCCACTTGAATAAAGAGCTTCGCTGACCTGCTTTGGATTGTATTTTCCTAGCGACTCGTCGCCAACAATTTCGACTCTGAGGTTTTTCGCATATCGCGAATACACTCTGTGAATCTCACTCGATTTTTCAACGAGAACTTTTGGAAGATTCATAGATGATGCTTCGGAAATAAATTGTCCGTAAGTCGGATCAAATATAATTTCCTCTGGTGTATTTGGATTGAATGCGATGAAAAAATGGGTCGGTGAGCGCTGGACCTTTTGTCCCTCAACATCCAAATAGGCAACTCCACTCGTTTGCTGCAACACACCCCTCAGGCCAGCCTTTTTCATATGAGGAAACCAAAGTCCCGCAACATCAAGGCAAAACCCCTCGAACGAATAAAGCCGCTCGACTCCCTCAACACGGGAGTTCAAGGTGGTACTTGCGAATCTCCTCAGAGATTCAACGCTGACTGTTGGGCGTTGAGCATCTGCAGAGGCTGGCAAACTCTCTTCGGATTTCAGGGGGACCCCCTTACATCCAGCAGTTCCAGCGCAAACAATTGTAAACAACGCCAATAATCTCATCGACTTCCTCCCAAAGCGATATCGGCGAAATTATGAAAAACTTTAGAGTTTTGGATTAAAAGATTTTCAACGCCCTTGCTGACGCAAGTGAGCGGCCCGCAGGGTATTGAGCAGCAACATGGCAATCGTCATGGGACCAACCCCACCCGGAACCGGAGTCAGGACACCCGCGACCTCAGAGACATCCTGTGCCACATCCCCACACAACCGACCGTCGCTCAGGCGATGCATTCCCACATCAACAACAACGGCTCCGGGCTTAACATCGTCGCGAGTAATCAAATTTTGTCTTCCCGCAGCCACAATCAGCACATCAGCTTCCCGACAAACATGACTGAGGTTAGGTGTTTTCGAGTGTGCCACCGTGACTGTAGCGTCTTCATGAAGCAACAACCCCGACATGGGTCTACCCACAATAGAACTGCGTCCAACAACAACAGCATGTTTACCCTGCAGCGTCAGGCCATAGAGCCCAAGCAAAACAATAATTCCTGCGGGTGTACAAGGTAACAAAGCCTTATCGAGACGTCCTTGATGTAAGAGCCCAACATTGTGATTTGCGAATCCATCAACATCTTTGTCGGGCCGAATGGTCTCGATGATACGCGTTTGGGAAATTCCCCGAGCAAGCGGCAGCTGAACAAGAATCCCATGCACATTGGCATCATCGTTGAGCTGGCAAATAAGCTCAACCAACCCAGCTTCCGTGACCATATCTGCAGGAACTTCAATAAGCGAAGAGCTCATTCCTGCTTCTTTAAATGCTTTCATTTTGTGATTGACGTAAATGCGACTGGCGGGGTCATCGGAGGCCAACACAACCGCCAAATGGGCGGGTCCCCACTGCTTTACCTTCTCAGCGCACAAATGGCGCACCCACTGCGCTGCAACTCGTCCGTCGAGATTCAAACATCCCGAGACAGGTTGTCCTGAAGCATCACAAAAGTGCTTCGCAGTAAGAACCCCAGTCGGAAATTCAAGACCATCCTGTCGCAAGGCCTGAAACAAACGCATAAGGCATTCCCCTTTTGAGCCGCGGGACAACGAGCATTCAAGACACGTCGGGCCTTATCGCACGGGCGGGCAATGCGCAAATCCTCAGGGCCAAAGGCCACACGACGGTACGGCTCCAAGGTTGTTGGGCCAGACATATTTGCTCGAAGTGCTGACCATTAGCTGCTTTCTGTCTTTGATAAAGTCAGTGAGCTCTTGATGTAGTTGAGGCAACCAAGGCTTGGGCATGGGAAGGTCAGTGGTCGAAAAAAATGAGTGCGTTGCGCTTTCTTCCATAACGCAGGCTGCAGTTCTGGGTATCCCAAGAGATGTATGTCTCTCGAGAACACCCAAAGTGACTTGCGGATGCGCCACTGGGTCATTTTCAACAATGATTGTTTGAATTTGAGTGTGAATTTCATTCATATTTTGTTTCACAAAATGAGCGAAGCGCGCGACTGCGACAAGGTTATCAAGCCGTGTTCTGCAGTAGCCTGCGCGGCCCATCTGCCTGCGCTCAACACCCTCGCAAGTCTCGAGGTCACTCAGAGCAATCGGAAGACCCAACCCTGTTCTTACGTTCATGACATCTTTGACACGACCTATGAGTCGACCCAAACGCCCAAGCAGCCGCGTCGAAACTTCAAAAAACGGACTGAAGAGAACAGAGCGTTGATACAGCGCAGGCTTCAGCTGCATAGCACGCATGGCAATTGTGCCACCCAAACACAGACCGCCTATGTGAACCTCGCCATGAGTAATATTGCCTGCAAGAGTATTTATCCAGCGCGCAAAAGAGTCGTAATTGAACCAATTGCTCGACCCCGGAAGAAATGTTTGCGCATCGAGTTCATCGGGAGCAAAACCACCATGACCCGGAAGGAGCGGAATGAGTACATGATAACCTTGCGCGTTGAACGCCTTCGCCATTTCCCAATATTGCTTGGGACACGAGGTGAAGCCGTGCAACAAAATAATCACACCACGATAGGCGACGTTGGGTGAAGGACGCATTTGCACGGGTTCACAACCCGCTTGCAATGACCGTGTATTGACCGTGCTAAAAACGTAATCGTCCCACAGCTGTTGGGCTGAACCCGGGATGTCTTGACCGAAATGGACTTCAAAACCTCGCTCCGGCTCCGAGGCCTGCGCAAATGCGGCCTGATAAACCAACGACAGCAATAAAATTATCATCAGTATAACTAGACGGAATGAACCTGCCATTCGTGACCGCTCCACTTTCTCTTCTTTATTGCTGAATTCATTCTCTTTTCGCCGAGATTAGTGAAAGTGTCAACGGTCTTTTGCGCGCCTATTTAGGTCTTTCGTCGATGTAAAACTCAACGCATTTTAGCCAATTACAGATTTTAATACCGAGAGACTCCCTGCACATTGACTGCAGATAACGCCACCACGTCAGTATTTTTTGCGATGCGACGCGTTACTTGCTGTATGCAATTTCTATGTTCACTTCCGCAGTAGGACTCACGCCCAACAAGCGTACACTCTTGCCATCAGGTGAGAGCTGGATTTTCTCCGCAGACAGAGGTTGTCCTGCAACTTTGACGGATATTATCTTTTTTGCAACGTCTGGAAGAGCAAACACAGCTTCCGGTAAAGAGTTTTTTGCAAGGCTTTTTGCAAACTGCGAGTAATCCGAGCTAGCAGTAATATCGATCAATATACCTTTATTTTGTTTCACGAGAGTGTTGTATGGGAAGCCAAAGGTCGATCCATTTTTGGTTTCGTTCGTCGTGCCGCCATTTTCGACGGGAATAACCCCATGAAACTTCAAATCGAGCAATTCGTTTTTGTCGGTAATCTTTTTGCGCAGGTCCTCTGGTTTCGGACGTATCTTTTGTAGGTCGTCGTTTCCGCAACCTGGGTCTTGAGCATCGCTGACGAATACAACTTGAGCAAACGCACCTTTGCGAAACACTTGTCCGCGCTTTTCGATCAGTTGGCTCAGGGCTGTCATTCCCGCCTCACATCCAACTGCATGAAAGGGATTCTGAAGTGCGACCGAGAGGCATCTCTTTTTGTTCGAATTGACGTCCTCGGGCTTGAACCATTCTTGTTCGCACAACGGCTCAGCGTATGCCGATTGTTTATCCGCGGCGGCGACCTTTTTAAAATCATTCAGCGCTTTCAAAGAAACAAGTGATAAAAAACCGGGTTCACGTTCAATTCCATTGTAGGTTGAAACACCGGGATGTGGTGCAGAGAGATTTTTGGGGTCTGCAGGAAGAGTTGTCATGACACCCAAGCGAACATCACCAAACCAATCTGCACCAACAAGGCTTTCAAAGCCCTTCCTAACATTTTGCAGTTGCGAGTTCATTGATACAGAATTGTCGAAAATAAAAAGGACGTCGTTGGGAACTGTTTTCGGGCCATATTTAAACGTCGTCTTTTTCACACCACCAACGTCTTCATCACCGGCTGTTGGCACATTCTGTGCGCCAACAGCTTCAGGGCTCACCTGCTTTTTTTGTCCGGACTTGGAGGTTGGAACACTTTGAAACTGAGAATCACTGCAGGCTGCAACGAGCGCAAATAGAGCTACAGGATAGAATATCGATTTCATGCGTATACCCCCATACATATTCGGCTCAAAATGCGAAAGGCTTTAAAAAAATGAGAAAATATTCATCTTATTAGTTATTTAAAAAAGACAGTACGAACATCTTTGTTAGCTCAGACCAAAAATCCCCCCTGCTGCCTTGTTGCATGGGAGGGATTTATCGGGGAAACGGGATACGCAAGGTGTTTATTCCAACCGAGTGGATTTTGAAAAAGAACTCAACAATCCACAATTAATCCTGCTTCGCACACCATCACATCACCACCATGCAACGCTTTTAAATATGTTTTTTGAGGTCTTTGTTTTTTCCGTTGTGTAAGCTTCAATTGAATTACTTCAAAAAATACTGAGCTGCTTCATGAGTGGAATCAATGACGTTGCGC
>CAYWSV010000002.1:12892-24486 GCA_964460155.1 uncultured Oligoflexia bacterium
CTCGATAGCGTCAGCGGCCAGGTTGACTGCGATGTGCTGTACATGCTGGAAAGTGGCCCATGCTTGCTGAGCTTCCTCATTGTCTGCACGTAGCTTCATGAGTGGAATCAATGACGTTGCGCCACGACTCTGGACCAAACGTAAAGTGGTCACCCAAGGAATACCATCCTTGGGGCGCCATACGCACTTCGGTGGTTGAAGGCACAGTTTCGTTGCGCGGAAGATTGTATCCTACAGGCATCAGACTAATACGCTCGCGCATGAGATGAATTCCTGGTGCAGCCGGACGTGCCTGCTGTGCCGCCTTCATATGCGGCTCAGATAACAGGCGCAATGCTGCTTTCCTGCAGCGGTGAAGAGCCTCACGCACTGACTGTGCATGCAACGAGTCTTCAAAATCAATCGATGTAAAGAAACCTAATCGCCCGTGACTCAAACACGCACCCTGAACGCGCTCGACAGGGCACACAAGCCGTGCACCCGGTGTCAGCCAATCGAATTGGCCTTGTTGCAACAAGGCCTGTCGCCAATCGTCGTATTCAACCCAGACAAGCGAACGCGGCCGATGACGAGCTACGATTTTTGATTGCTGCGCATTCAGTTGTTCTCGGGGAAGCAGAGTTAGGGTCTTCATCAACGGCACAGCATAGAAAATTTTCGATGCAAGATATTGCTGTGGTGCCTTGGCGTAAATATCACCCACTTGTATGCGGCTCGACTCACCCTTGCGTTCGGGCGAAACTGCGCGCACAAGCTCGGCCTGTGTGCGAACATCAACTCCACGTGCAAGCAAAATAACCTCAAGAGCAAGCTCAAGACGCGAACGACGAGCAAACCAAGCAGGCACCTTAGAGCCGTGTGTTTTTACAAATGCATGTGTGCTTGAGTGAATCACTGAACTCGGAGTGCGATCCAACGGCCAACCGAGCACCGTTTCAAGCAAAGGGGTCAAAGCCTCTTTCTGATTTTTCGGAAGCTGAGTCCAAAATGTTCCGCTTTCAAACGGTCCATCATTTTCGGGGCTCACTCCCTCATTCTGCGACATCAAGACCAACGTTTCGGCTTCTTTTCGAGTGAGCATTTCCGATGAGCCGGCAAGAACTTCGGTGAGATGAGTAAATTCTTTTCTGACCAAGTACGTATTGCGCTGCAAGCCTTCCGATGAGCCAAAACGTTCAGCAACAAAGCCATCGATAAATTCAATTTCTTCTTCACTCAGATTCATGCGCAAATGGCGCTCGTAAACCTCAAGTGCCATCGGATCAAAAAGCTCAAACCCAGGACCACTTGTGTGCTGAAGAGCTTCTGCAGAAAATTGCGCGGATAACACCTCTTGCCGGCTCTGCCCAATTGGCGCCGGTGGCGTCTGAAACAATCGGCCACCGAGTGTTGTTCGTGATTCCAGAAGCATGAGCTTCTTGGAAGGCTCTTGCCGAGACAACCGCAGTGCCAGCAACAATCCTGAAATTCCACCACCCACAATCACATTCACAGGGTCCGCAGTGGGTTCAGTTGATGCACACGGGATCAACAGTGAACTGAGGGCACTTTCCGAAGGGCGCGTACTTTGAAGAGAAAGCCAGTCATCACGAGTCAAACTCATTCCTTGGAGTCCTCCGTGCCTGCATCGTCAGCTTCTGCATTTTCGCTCTCATGTTCCATTTGGCGCAATTTTTCATCGCGCACCTGACTTCGGGCTTTGAGGTCGGCAATCACCTCGGCTTCCGATGAATCGCCCTCGCCTTCGCGGAATGAAATTCCCTTCAAAAGGCCCATAAAACTGCGGTAACGTTCTTGCGAAATTCGCCCATCAGCCACAGCGTCTTTAATTCCGCACTTGGGTTCGTGGTCATGCGTACACTCGCGATAATGACAACTTATTCCGCGGAATTCAGGAAAGCATTGCGTGAGCGTAATGGAATCAAAACCATCTACAGAGAACGACCGAACACCGGGCGTGTCGATGGCATATGCCCCAATGCCCAGCTGAAGCAATGAATTGTACGTCGTCGTATGCCGGCCTTTGTAGAAGATATCGGGATTCTCGTCGACGATTTGCTCGAATTCAGGCTTCATCAAATTGAGCAAACTGCTTTTTCCGACTCCCGAATGACCCGCAAAGCCAATTAATTTACCCTTGAATGCCTCGCGTAGGCGCTTAACTTCAGACTGAGTTTTTCGCGGTTTAAGGGCGCAAATTTCAAAAACATCGTAACCAATGCTCTTATAAATCTCGACTCGTCTTTTGTAGCGGCGCAAAAAATCTTCGGTGGCTAATTTGGGGTTTTCGAGCAAGTCGACTTTATTTAAAACGATTGCCGCAGGGAGTCCTTCCAGTTCAGCCTGAACAAGAAACCGGTCGATTAATCCCCACCGCACCTCAGGATGAAAGACAGATGCAACAATTACTAGCAAATCAATGTTTGCTAGCATCACATGTTCCCATTCAGGGTTAAGCGGATCGCGACGGGCAATCCGACTGTGCCGGGTGAAAGCGTGCTGAATGACTCCTCGTGGGAGGTCTGTGTCTTTGGGTTGCCCCTCGGAATCGAAGGACACCTCTGCATCGGGTTCAAAAAGAATTTGGTCGCCCACAACAACGAAATTTCGTTCGCGGTGTGCCCGTTGAAAGTGTCTTTTGGCAACCGAACAGAGCCAGAGTAATTCTGTTTGCGGTCGTCCGTCTGAATCTTCCTCGGCCACAAAAATATTACGTTTGTGTACCTCAATCACCCGGCCCCGCCGCTGCCCGGAGGTCAACAAGCCCGAAAGCCTTTGAGCATGTTCGGATTCGGTTTCATCCCCCTCTTTCAAAGGGGCATCAACAAGCCAGTCATCGACGGTCCGGCCACGCACGGAGCGTTTCTGTTTCTTGATTTTCTCAATTTTTACAAGCCTATCCCGACGACGATGATCTGCTTCATCGAGATACTTGCGCCAGTCCCGGACCATTCAGGAAGTGTCCTTTGCACAGGTTTTACATGTATCGGGACATGCTAATCGATTTGCGGGCGCATGCAAGAAACAGGTTCGAAGGGATGAGCGAGAGCCACCAGCTCACGGACTGCCATTGCTCCTCAGAGGAAGCTTGCCCAACATCTCCACGCCTCCCCCGAAATTTAGCGGCTGGCAGAGTTCCTCAGCATCATATTGGTGGCTACAAGTCGATCGGTGATGATGGCCGCAAGCTTTCGGTAGACCTGATAGCCAATCTTTGGATGCGCATCGAAGATTTCAATCAGCTTCTCTGTATCTGCGGCAAACATTTTGCAATCCACCTCGGCGACGGCGGACGCTGCTCGGCGAGCAACCTTAGCCAAGGACAGCTCGCCAACGCATTCACCGGGCCCGAATTTTGCAACGCTCGTTGTGCCGCGTGGCCCAATCAAAGGTAGCCGCACTTCTGCGATTCCGGAAATAATCAAAAAAAGCTGAGTCGAGACACCATCCTGTTCGATAAAAGGAGTGCCTGCAGCGTAACTCACCTCGGTAAAGAGGGGAGCTATCACTGAACATTCATCGCCAGAAAGCGTTGAAAAAAGTTGAAACTGTGTGAGTTGATTTGGCTGCATCTGTTTGGTCATGAGCTTGCAATCCTCTGGCGTGTGGCAGAGTTTCAAAATAGCAAACACACTTGCCGTCGGAAATTGTTTTGCGCCAAAGAATCCACCGCCCGCATGTAGCGAGCGGTGGTGGTCAGGGAATTATTTCTTCGCAGTCAGTTTGAGAGAAAGCTCGAATTCATCGCTGATAATTTTGTCTGCAGCAAGCTCTTTAAAGAAGTTGCCCGAGCCATATTTCAGACCCCACTTGGTGCGGTCGATTTTGATGACAGCCTCACCTGTTGTCATGCCCTTGTCTGAGACAATCTTTGCAGGAAAGCTAATAGGATTGGTCTTGCCAATCATCGTAAAGTCACCGCTGACGACGACTTCATCCTTCTTCTTAGGATCAACCTTGACGCCAGTAATTTTAAACGACGCAGTAGGGTACTTGGCCACGTCAAAGAAATCGGCGCTTGAAAGATGTCCAACAAGCTTTTTCTGGTAGTCCGGACTTCCCTTGAGGTCTTCGTTCGAGATCGTGGTCATGTCGACGACGAAACTCCCCGACTTCAATTGGCCCTTGGCATCCATGGTGATTGAACCCTCTTTCAGAGCGACTCCACCATTATGGGCGCTACCCAACTTCTTTGTTCCCTTCCAACCTACAGTGCTCGCGGCTGGGTCGATCTTCATAACAACCGAGGCAAACGCCGGAGAAGCGAAAACGAGCGAAGCGACGGCAAGCATAGATGAACGAAACATGAAACACCTCTTTGAAAAAGAAAAAAATATCAGTGGAAGCATGCGATAAGTATGCTGAAGAAAAAGATTTCAGCAAGTCTATATCAGCCGCAACCAATAAACATCCAAGACTTGTAAAAGCTGGCCAACAGTATAGACAATTTTAAGCATGGACAGAATCCCGACGGGGTGCGCTTGATGCTTGAAAACAACCAAAAGACAACAGCCCAGCACGCTGATTTATCAACTCATGTTTGGAATAAAGAGGCGCTCCTTCAGGATGCACTCGAGCGGCTTGAGTGGAATCGTCTGACCGAGGCTCTGGCTGAGTTGGCTTCACTTCATCACACCAAAGAGCGCCTCAAAGCACTGACGCCTTGGCTCAGTCCCGAAGAGCGGAAATGGAATCTTGCCGCAACAGAGCGCCTGCTGCAGCAAATCACTCTGGGTGAATCCATCTCATTGCTCTCCTTTGATGCATCTTATTTTTTCGATGCTATCCGACACGGAGCTTTGCTCAACGGTCTCGGACTGTATCACTTGGGGGTCTTCTGCGGCCAAATTGAACGTTTGGGCCAAAAAGGACGCAACGAATCACGCAAGCCTGATGGCGGTAATCTGGGCTACGAACTTGCCGAACTGCTGGCACAGCTCAAACAACAAACATCACTTGCCCGTCGGCTTGCAGCCGCTGCCGATGAAAGCGGACGCATTCTCGATTCTGCTTCGTCTGAACTGAAAGACGCTCGTCAAAAGTACGAATCACTCACTCGGAAAATGACTCACAGTCTCGAGAACACGCTCAAAATTCCTACGGTGCGCGACGCTCTGCAGGATGCAGTGTGGATGATTCGCGACGGTCGCTATGTGCTGCCGGTGCGTGTGGACCGCAAATCCGATGTCGCGGGAATTCCGCGCGGCGTGAGTGCGTCGGGAAGCACACTGTTTGTTGAGCCCGCTGGTCTCAGTGAATTGCAATCACAACTCACTGCCGCCGAAGCGGACGTCATGGTTGCAGAGAATCGTGTGCTGCGCTCTTTTTCTGATGAAGCGTACGGGTTGCGAGACGACCTTCTTTCGGCACTCGATATTCTTGAAACATTCGATTGCGTAAGTGCACGTGCTCGCCTTGCGGCACGATTGCGCGGCGTTCGTCCCGATTTCCACTCGAGCACTGTGGGTGCACGTTTCGAACTTCTCGATGCTCAGCACCCCTTGTACGTTCTCGAAGACAAATCCTGCGTGCCCAATCATCTCCTCCTACAACCACCGCCTCAAGGAGCTCAGTGTCCACGAGTGTGGGTGCTGAGTGGTCCCAACGCCGGAGGTAAAACCGTAGCCATGCGCACGGTTGGTTTGCAGTGTGCGATGGCTCTTGCCGGTCTTTTTGTGCCTGCACGCAAGGCGAGCTTTTTTGAGTTCAATTCAATTTTTGTAGAAATGGGTGATCGCCAAGACAGACGAGAAGATCTCTCAACTTTTTCAGGCCATCTTTTGCACGTCAAACGCATCTGCGAACTCACCGACGCGCATTCTCTCGTGCTGCTCGATGAGGGTTTTGTTGGAACAGATCCCTCAATCGGCTCGGCCATGGCACAGGCGACTCTCGAAACTCTGGCTCAACGCGGAGCCACCAGCATCATCACCACACACTTTTCCTCGCTCAAAACCTTGGCCGACAAACAACCCTTGGTTTTTGCAAACGCGAGTATGGAATTTGAACCCGAGCAATTAAAGCCAACATTTCACCTTCTCAATGGTGTTCCAGGCCAAAGTTTCGCCATCGAACTCGCGCGCAGACTCAATTATCCGGAAGATCTGCTGCAACGCGCTGTGCGATACCGCGGAGAGCGCGAAGTTGAGCTTGAAAATATGCTCGCTGAGCTTCAAAAGACTCGGCATGAATTGCGCTCAGAGCTTTCCAAATACAAAGACCTCAACACACAGCTTGAAGAAGAAGTTGATGCACTGAGCCGTCAGCGTCGGGCGCTTGAAGGACAACAAGAAGCCCTTATGGGGGAGTTCACCAGCAAATTGCAAAAGCGCTTTAACGCTTTCGAGAATCGTCTCGAAACTCGTGCGCGGCAATTCGAACGCGCACAGCAGCAACTTTTGGCGGAACAACGCGAACGAACACAAACAGGTTCTGAAATTCAAACACCCGAATCAGAAAATGTTCCGGCAGGTTCTGCCGGAACCCAGATTTCGGCCGCAGGCCGTGTGCGCCCTCAAGATGAACGTCCTGTTGCATCTGCAGCCGCTAAAGCTGAAGCCGAAAAAAGAAAGGCCCGCAGTCTGAGCGATTTTTCACAACTCGCCAGCCTGCGTTTAGATCTTCCAGCAAAAAAATCAGACTGGGACGAAGCTGAAGATCAGGCTGAATGGCAGAAGGCCCGTCGACCAACAAAACTCTCCCAGCGCGACCTTATGGACGAAGCTCGAGGAAGCCTCGAGGTCATGAGAAAATCTTTTGGGCGCGCATCCGACGATTTTGCGAGTCGACGCACCGAGCTTTCAGGCGAACTCAACGAAGCCAAGTCGCGTGCAGATGAAGTTCTAGCTGAGACTCGTGAGAAACGTGGGCATCCAGCCAAGCATCCGGTCGGTTTTTGGACTGCAGGGCGGAAAGTCAAAACTTCGCAATTCGATAAAGCAGGCGAAGTGATGCGTCCGGCCGACAACAAAGGCTTCGTTGAATGCCAATTTGGTCTCATCAAAACCAAAATTCATCATTCGGAACTTATGACTGTTGAGGAAGCAGCTCAGAAAAACACGGGAATACAGAAAAAATCTCCGTCATTCAGCGCTGCCACACAACGCAAAGACAAGAACAAAATTGACATGAGCATTGAGCAGGTTTTGCCAACTCGCGGAAACACAATCGATGTGCGCGGACATTTGGTCGACACGGCTCTTGAACACGTCGAACGATTTATCGACAAAGCATGGCGCGACGACCAACACACCGTTGTTATTGTTCACGGACACGGAACAGGTCGCATCAAATCTGCGTTGCGCGAGTTTTTGCAGGACTGCAGCTACAAACTTCGTTTCCGACCGGGCACCAGTGGCGAAGGTGGCGACGGTGCAACCATCGTCATTCTAGATTCATAAAAATACTTTTCGGAAAAAATGAAATCCGAATTCTCCTCGAACTCAGTTCACACTAATGAAGAGAGGAGCGACGGATTACTTTTCTACAATGTCCTGATGTGCTCATTGTGAAAAAGCAGAACGTTGTGCTCTGGTCATTCTTCGCCCGCGGAGGACACTCTCATGAGCCTCGAACCCGTGAACAAACCCGAAATCGCGCCCAAAAAGAAAAAGAAACGAGTCGAACGCACTGTGAATCCACACCGACACACACTGCCCATGGATGAAGTTCCTGTTGATCTGGGCGTTGAACTCGAGCGCCGAATCGACACGCGCACAAACGCACTTCTCATGGGTCTCGACGGAGGCGTTGGACCAGGAATCGATTCAGGAAGTGACCTCAATTCCATTCGTCCGGGAGACACTGACGAAACAGAATACGAACCCATTACGGATAACAACTTTCTTACCCAGACGAGCTACATCAACGCCATATTTCAAGATTCATCTGTTTTGCACGAAGACGAAGTCACGGCCGATCAGCACAGACACCAGAAACGCACCATTTCAAATCGACTCGAAACCGATTCGATAGAACATATTCCAGCCAATCGGCGCGAAGGTGAACCAGCTCCAATCCCACGACCCAAAAAGAACAAGGCGAAATTGGATGAGGCTCTAAGCAAAGAAGCAGATGCTTCAACTGTTTGAGCGAAAATCAAATCGCCTTGCCAGACGACGGCACGACTGCAGGCGGCTCGGAGGTAGGATGATTGAGTGAGGGCGCAAGAACCATTTTGCCCTGATCATCATTTTCGAGCGTGTAAACTTTTTCAGGACCAATGTGTTTGTAGCGGTAGCTCTTCATTTCGCAATAAGCGAGTTTATGTATCAGCGGAACCGCATCATAAAATGATGTTTCCGGAACGCTGGGTGAAACTTGTTCTTGTCGGCCAATAGCCATGACCAAGTGTGGTGAACTCACAATCCGAGAAACGCTTACTAATTGCTTACTGGCCTTGAGCATATCGATGGCTCGTTTTTTGTCTGCGCTCTCTGCAAGTCTCTTCTGCTCACTTACCGACGACAACAGCGCATGACGACGTGTCAGCTCTGCGCGCCAGTCAGCCGTATGCTGAGCATTGCAGTGAATACCACTCACCAAAAACTGGCGAACATATTTTTCAATTCTACCGCGCACATCTTCGGGATGAATAATAAACGCACCCGTGAAGTAATCGGCGCCATTAAAACTCACCGCTCGTCCTTCAAAAACGAGTCCAGCTTCAAAACCGGTAAACATAAATTCAGATAACGAGAACACTTCAAACCGCTGTTGCGCGATGAGGTCCGTCACGAGCAGACTTTGTGGCAGCACTTTCTCAACGAGAAAAAGAGAATGCCGGAAACTGCGCAGCTGTTCGAAGTTGTTGAGTTCCTCTGGCGAAAGGCGTGTCTGCGCCTGCAGAAGATACAATTCAAAAACGGTTGAACCCGAGAACACATCTGACAGTCGATAATCAAACAAAAAGTATTCCTGAAAGGAACACATACGGCTGTCGTAGAAAGGGTCGTCGTCGTTCACTTTACCTGTGGCAATCGCAAACAACTCACGCGCTATGCTCATTTGATCCGAAAACTCGGGCGAACATGAGTAGTCAAGCAGTGTATTCAACAATTCCTGACATTTTTCGGCGCTCATGCTGACTCCCCGTCACACTCGGAAAGGCGGCCTTTCAGCACTCTGCTTATTCAGCTTTCTTTGCCGTTATGGCGAATGAACGCTGAGCAAGTAGCGGGACCACCCGCCATCCGTGAAAGTCGACCTTTGCAGAAAGAGTGTAGCCGATACGGCTTGGAACGCCAAAGGCCTCAGGAGAATCCTGATAGTCAATGTCAACACCACCTTCGTCGAGTTCCAATTTGTAATGGCGCGCAAGTTTCACAAGGTAAGCTCGGACGTCGTCGTCGGGGGTCATCAAGATCCCAGACGTTTGTGAATACTTTCGGACAGCTTCGGCCAGAGTGCGTTCCCGGTAAAGGAAACTCACGACGGGCCAACCCATCCAGATGGACACAAGCAGTGCGACCATCAAAATGAGTGCTGCAAAACTCACCAAAAGTCGACGTACGCGTATCACTGGCATCTTTGGCTTCACCATGGCCGTCCTCCGCGTTACTCGACGTCAGACAAAGCGAGAATTGCCATGAAGGCCTCTTGTGGAATTTCCACAGAGCCGACCTGCTTCATGCGCCTTTTACCTTCCTTCTGCTTTTCCAGAAGTTTTCTCTTACGAGAAATATCGCCGCCATAGCATTTGGCCGTGACGTCTTTGCGCAAAGCACTTAACGTTTCTCGTGCAATAATCTTCGAACCCACAGCCGCCTGAAGAGGCACCTCGAATTGCTGGCGCGGAATCACCTGCCGCAACTTTTTCACAAGCAATTTACCGCGTTCAAAAGAGGTTGACCGGTGAACAATGCACGACAGTGCATCCACTGGTTCCGAATTCACAAGAATATCAAGTTTGACCAAGTCGGAATCACGATATTCCAAGAACTCATAATCCATGCTGGCATAACCACGGGAAACGCTCTTCAACCGATCGAAAAAGTCAAAAACCATTTCATTGAGCGGAAGTTCGTATTGGAGCATCACGCGGCTCTGCGACAGATAATCCATCTTCTTTTGCACGCCGCGGCGCTCCGAGAGAAGCCCCATCACTGCACCAAGGTATTCCTGTGGCAGGTGAAATGTTGCAGTGACCAACGGTTCCAAAAATTTCTCGATGTTCGTGGCTGCAGGAAGCATTGCAGGGTTGTCGACCCGCATGTGCTCACCCTTGGTTGTAATGACCTCGTAAACGCACGTAGGCGCCGTGAAAATAAGGTTCATACCGTATTCACGTTCAAGTCGCTCTTGAATGATTTCCATGTGCAAAAGGCCCAAGAATCCGCATCGGAATCCAAAACCAAGGGCCACGGAAGTTTCGGGCTCGTAACTCAGAGAGCTGTCGTTCAGAGTCAACTTAGCCAGAGCATCTTTGAGTGCTTCATACTGATTGGACTCAACCGGAAACACACCAGCAAAAACCATCTGTTTGGCTTTTTTGAAACCCGGAAGTGGTTCAACCTGAGTTCCTTCGGAACAAATGGTGTCACCCACGCGTGTATCACGGACGTCTTTAACGTTCGCAATGATATAGCCGACCTCTCCTGCGCTCAGAACTTCGCGCGGGAATGCACGCACACACATCACACCCACTTTTTGAACTTCAAAGCTTTTGCCGCAGCTCATCATGGTGATGCGATCGCCCACGCGCACTGCTCCATCAACAACGCGCACAAGAACAATCACACCCTGATAGCTATCGAACCAGCTATCAAAAATGAGGGCGCGTAATGGCTTGAGTCGATTGTCTGGAGGTGGAGGAATGTTTTCTACGATGCTCTCGAGAATTTGCTCAACACCCATTCCTGTTTTTGCACTGCAAGGAACAGCAACTGAAGTATCGATTGCCAGTTCTTCTTCAATTTGCATGCAGACTTTTTCATAGTCGGCACTCGGAAGATCAACTTTATTGATGACCGGAAAAATCTCGACGTTGTTGTCCATCGCCAAATAAACATTGGCCACGGTCTGCGCCTCGACTCCTTGGGTGGCATCAACAACCAACAAAGCACCTTCACACGCGCTGAGACTGCGGCTGACTTCGTAGGTGAAGTCCACATGCCCGGGAGTGTCGATGAGGTTCAGCGTGTAGGTCTTGCCGTTTTTTGCTTTGTAAGCGAGGGTCGCCGTTTGCGCCTTGATTGTAATCCCGCGCTCGCGCTCAAGTTCCATACTGTCGAGAATTTGATTTTGCTTTTCGCGGTCGGCAATCGCCCCCGTCTTTTCAAGAATACGGTCGGCCAGTGTCGACTTACCGTGGTCGATATGGGCAATGATGCAAAAATTACGAATCAGTTCTGGATCTACGCCATATTGAGACATGCTGTGAGCGACTCCGCCAATTCTGCAACGACATGCCCCCCTGCAGTTATTGCAGCGGGTGCCGATAGTAGCATCTGACACGCCTTGGTGACGTTGGTCAAACACAAGAGGTCGTTGTCAGGGGGCTTTGTGAGAACACTTTTGACTCATCGATGGACCAGCCGGCAGACCAGCACGCCCGCCGTGGCCTGCAAGCCGCCTGGGCCCTGGCCACGGCCGTG
>CAYWSV010000002.1:24496-29889 GCA_964460155.1 uncultured Oligoflexia bacterium
AGAAGTCGTGCAGCAGGTCCGGATAGTGGACGTGGCGGACCGGCACGCCCGCCGTGGCCCTGTGTCTCGGGATCTGCGGTTGGAGTCTTTTGGGCGGCTCTCTGACACTGTCGAGAACAGCAAGGGCCTCCTCAGGAGTGAATGAAGCGAGCAGCGACATAGCTCCCGCTGCGGAACGCGAGGCGAATTCGCCGACCTCCTCCTCCTCCACGGCCGCCACTCAAGTCAAAATAAAGGCACGCAACTTCGAGCAGCGGCGCGCCACCGATGGAACGATGACATGGATCATTCAAAAAACGCTTTATGAAGACGGAACACAGGTTCTGACTCCCGCGGGTGTTCAGTTCGAAGATGCTCTGGGGCTCAGCGTTTTAATTCTTGATGACGTCCTTCCCCGCAGCCAGCGTGTCGACGTTCCTGTCGAGCCACAAGCCACAGCTGCAGCGGAAAACAAGGCCATTGTGGCTCAGCCAGCAGCTCAAGCCTCGACGTCTCAAACCTTCGAAGACAATCCCGAGACTCCACCCGAATCAACGTCAAACATGAAACCTGAATTCAGGATTCAACTGCGCAGCCTTCTCGTAGACGTCACTGATTTGCGTAGCAACGACCTCGCTCGCACGTTAGTTCCGCGCTGTGAAAACGGACGACGTCGTGCGGTTGTTTTTTTGCGTGCTGCACAGTTGGGCAGGCAAATGGAAATTGAATCAGAAGAAGCTCAGCGTTGGTCAAAATTCGGGCGTGCAGCCTGCGTGCAGTGGAATTACATGCCCGCTGCACACACAAAAACGCAGTCCGATTCAATTAAAAATCCAGACCAAACTGTTTCTCTGTCTCGGCCAAATGAGCAAGGCCCGAAGAACTGAGCTGACGTCCGCGCGGGGTTCGATTCACAAATCCAATAGAGACAAGGTAAGGCTCGTAGACATCTTCGAGCGTTGTGCGCTCTTCGTGCAGGGCGGCAGCGATGGCTTCAAGTCCAACGGGTCCGCCATCGTGACGGTCTCTCATCACACGCAAGAATTCGCGGTCCATGCGCGCAAGTCCACGCGTGTCGACGCCCAATCGGATAAGCGCTGTTTGTGCGCTCTCGGCATCAATTCCGTTTTTTCCATTCACAAGCGCGAAATCCAGAACCCGACGCAACAACATGTTGGCGATGCGCGGAGTTCCGCGACAACGTCGAGCAATGGTCATCGCACCTTCAGAATCCACCGCGATATTTAAAATACGCGCGCTGCGCGTGATGATCTTTGCAAGACTTTCTGGCGAATAATAGTCAAGATGTTCGACGATCCCAAATCGGTCGCGCAGCGGCGCAGAAAGCGAACCTGCGCGTGTCGTCGCACCAATGAGAGTAAACGGCTTCAAATCAAAACTAACAGACCGTGCACTCGGCCCTTGGCCAATCATCACATCCAAGCGCTGATCTTCCATCGCGGAATAAAGAACCTCTTCAACATGCGATGGCAGCCGATGGATTTCATCAATAAATAGAACGGTGTTTGATTCCAAATTCGCCAGCACACCCATAAGGTCAGCAGGTCGTTCGATGACCGGACCTGCGGTCATTTTCAACTGACATTCCATGGTGTGGGCTATGATTCCTGCGAGTGTTGTTTTGCCCAACCCAGGTGGACCGTGGAGCAAAACATGGTCAAGCATTTTTCCGCGCAAACGCGCCGCTTGCGTGTAGATCTTCAAATTTTCTACAACACGTTCTTGTCCGGGATATTCATCAAACTTTTGGGGGCGAAGATCAGTTCGCTCCGTCTCGACGGGGTCAGGCGCCCGAGCAATTTCGCTAAAGATGACGTTTTCGTGTTCCATGCTCATCAGCGTCCCAGCAGATGACCCGAAAGCTGCCGGAGCGCTTCTTTCAGGGCAACTTCAAGAACAATGTCCTCGCCTGCAGACTGTCGTTTTTCAAACGGACCAACGACATCGGCAATCTGTTTGTCTTTGTAACCAAGGTTCTGAAGAGCACTGCGCAAATCTTCCAAAACCGAATTGCGCGCCCACATCTCTTTAGACAGGCCCGACAGCGTCGGCTGACCCGCGGACTTGCCGCGACCCGCCTGAGCCTCGGCGTCGCCGTCCAAAAGGGCGAACTGTTTTTGAGCCTTATTTCTGAGCTCGACCACTAGACGCTCGGCTGTACGTGCGCCTACCCCCGGAACCGAGGTCAGGGCAGCCAAATTTTCTTCAATGATCACCCTACAAAGTTCGCGCCCATCAAACGGCCCGAGCAGGGCAAGGGCGAGCTTGGGTCCAACATTGCTCACACTCAAGAGCATCTCGAATACGCCTCTGTCGGCGCGGCTCGAAAATCCAAAGAGTCGCAATGAATCTTCGCGCACGTGGGTGTGCACCGACAAAACGACATCATGGCCCGTGGATGGTAAGCGGCACAGGCTGGATGCCGGCACCGAAACCTCATAACCAACACCGTTGACATCCAAAACTACGTAATCGCCCGTTTTTTCAACGAGCGTTCCTGAGAGTCGTCCAATCATCGGGGGGCCTCCTCCCTAAATGGGTAATGGATGCCGGTGCGGGCGTCAAATTTGCTGAGCCCGAGACGGCTTACATTCAGCGAAAATCCGCCGATATAGCCGACAGTCGCTGAGGAGGTTCTAAACCATGGCGTTCTGGGCAAAAAAGAAACCTGAAAACGAAACCGAAAAGAAAGAGACAGGCGCGAACAGTCTGCTCAAGAAAAAGGACGAAAAAAAGGGTGCACCGCCCAAACGCATCGACAATCTGCGTATCGCACAAAAGCTGCAGATCAGCCTCAAGAGCCTTGGAACGGGCAGCGAGTACCATTTTTTAACAAAAGACCTTTCGGCCACAGGTATGTTTGTGATCTGCAACGACCACAAGCGATTTCCCTTTCAGCCCCAGAGCACTCTTTTGGAAACAATCATCCAGCTCAAGGCAGGCGAGAGCGCCGAAAATCATGAGCTAAAGTGCCTTTGCAAAATTGCGCGTATCGTTGAAGGTCAGGTTTCTGGATATGGTATGCGAATTGTTCAGATTGCTCCCGAGCAGCGCCAAGCTTTGGAGCAATTCATCGCAAAACACGGCTCTCCCGATAATTTCGTGCCCTACTCTGGCGGCGGAAATGCCAGCGACAAAACCTCAGAGGCAGCCGCGTCTGGTCAGGATGCTCCGTCTGCAACTGATTCAAGTGAAATCGGTCAGGACACACCTGTACGACCTCTTCAAACGAGCGCCTGACCGGTAAATTGCCCCTCCGGCCAAATTCGTGTACGACTCGCCCGATGATGCCTTCGCGTCAGCTCAAAAGGCCATGGGGAGTTAAAAATGTTAAATTCAGTGAAATCCGGACTGATCGCATTGTCGATCTCCGCTGCTGCACTGTTCGGACAATCCGCGCAAGCACAGCAAAACTCGCAAGCAGACCGCCGAAACAATCAGGAAGTCTTTGTGAATATGGCGGATGAACCGCCCAGCATGGACCCGAACAAAGGCGTCGACGCAGTTTCGTACTTCTGGCTCGGACACATGTTCGAAGGTCTGATGACAACAGACAAAAACGGCAACATCGTACCCGGTACTGCGAGCCATGTTGCAGTCAGCGATGGCGGCAAGACCTACACATTCACAATCCGCCCAAATGCAAAATGGCATGACGGTAAGAAGGTCACTGCAAAGGATTTTGAGTACGCTTTCCAGCGACTCGTCGACCCCAACTTTGCAAGTGAATATTCTTTCATCGCCGTGACTGCACAAATTCAAAATGCAGCTGACGTTATCAAGAAGAAGAAGCCTCTGAGTGAACTGGGCGTAAAAGCCACCAACGATTCAACGCTGGTTGTGAAGCTTGAAAACCCCGTAGCCTTCTTCAAATCACTCATGTCATTCCAAGCCTTCTTCCCCGTGCGCAAAGACATTGTCGAAAAGTATGGCGACAAATTTGCAACCAACGTTGAGAGCATCGTTGGAAATGGCCCATTCAAAATGGTCGCATGGAAAAAAGAAAGCTCAATGCGCATGGAGAAGGCTTCCACATATTGGAACGCAAGCACAGTTAAGCTTCGCGCAGTTGAAGCTCCGGTCATGCTCAAAGACGTGGGTGCCGCATTCAACAACTTCCGCACAGGTGGTCTCGACATCACCGGACTCGACAAAGAGCGCCTCGAAACAGCTCAACGCGAGCGTCTTCAGGTCAAAACTTTTGCCGACGGGGCAGTTTTCTATCTCGAAATGAACCAACGCGCAGGCAAGCTGTTTGCTCATCCAAAGTTGCGTCAAGCGTTGCGCATTGCCATCAGCCGCCGCGAGTACATCAACAAGGTCTCGGGAGTTCCGGGCGACAAACCTGCCTTTGGTATCGTTCCCGATTATATGCCGGGCGCAGGCAAGACCTATCGCCAAGAGGCACGTCTGGACTACAAAGACGGCGACATCAACGGCGCCAAGAAGCTCATCAAGGAATACTTGGCTGAAACCAAGCAAAAGAAGGTTCCTTCATTCGCAATTCTTGCTGGCGACTCAACAACAGCCAAAAAAGAAGCTGAGTACTATCAGGACGTGCTGAAGAAGGTTTTCGAAACCGACGTCAAGATCGACAGCGTTCCCTTCAAAACTCGTCTTCAGAAACAACGCGACGGTCAGTTCGACGTGGCTTCTGCAGGCTGGGGACCCGACTATCTTGACCCAATGACCTTTATGGACCTGTTCACAACCACCAACGACAACAACCATGGCGGTTACGTGAACAAGGCGTTCGACGAGCTCATCACCAAAGCACAACGCTCTGGCAATCTGGCTGAACGCGTGAAGTTGTTCAGCGAAGCTGAAAAGATGCTCATCCTCAAAGATTCGGGCATCGTCCCTGTAATCCAACGTGGACGCGCATACCTGTTGGCTGAAGGCCTTCAAAACGTGCGCCGCAACCAGATCGGCCAAGACCCCGACCTGCGCTTCGCATCGTGGAGCGGAGCATCCGCGAAGAAGTAACGAACTCACTAAAGCCCTGAGAAATCAGGGCTTTTCTCTTTCCTCTATAGCTTGACCGGCGTGTGAAGACGTGGCAAGACTCCGGATCTTTCCCATGCTCTTGTGAGTCGAGGGAATTTCAACTGAATCTGAACCATGTGGCCCCGAGAGGAAGGAAGCTATGCGCCTTCTGCGTTTTATCTTTCAGCGACTCATTCTCGCCTTTGTGACTTTGCTCGCACTGTTCACGCTTACGTTTTTTCTCATGCGTGCCGTCCCCGGCGACCCGCTGATGAGAACGAAAGAAATTCCCGAGGAGACGCGCAAAAACCTCGAAGCGCGTTATGGACTCGATAAACCGCTGCACATTCAATATGTGATTCAGCTTAAACAGGTTTTCATTCATGGTGATTTTGGAACAAGTTTCC
>CAYWSV010000002.1:29899-47493 GCA_964460155.1 uncultured Oligoflexia bacterium
CCGCACCATTGGCCGCGATGTGAACGACATCATTCGCGAGCAATTCCCGGTCAGCGCATCCATTGGAATCATCTCTGTGATCATTGGAGTGACCATCGGAATTGCATTGGGAATCGTTGCAGCGCTTTATCGAAACGGACTCATCGACCGCATCGCGATGTTCCTGTGTGTTGCCGGCATATCGCTGCCCTCGTTTCTTTTTGCATATCTCTTTCAATACGGTTTTGCGGTTTATCCGCTGACGATTCTAAAAATTTCGCCTGAAAGCTGGCTACGCCCTGCAGGCTGGGGAGAACCGCGCGACTATATCATGCCCGCAATCTCGATGGCCTTGGGAATCATCGCATCAATTACTCGCATGCTGAAAAGCCAGATGATTGAAGTTGGATTTTCTGAGTACGTGAAAACGGCCAAAGCCAAGGGTGTGTCTGTACCGCGTCTCATTGTGATGCATCAAATTCGCAATGCGATTCTGCCGATCATCTCTATCATTTTTCCCATTCTCGTTTTCACAATGTCCGGTTCACTCATCATCGAAAATGTTTTCGGAATCCCAGGTCTCGGCCGTTCGTACATGACCTCTATTCAGAACTCCGACTACAACGTGATTATGGGCCTCACAGTATTTTTCGGCGGATTTCTGATTGTGATGAATCTCATTACAGACATCCTGTACGGCATTATTGACCCGCGCATTCGTGTCGGCTGAAGAAGGATTTGCGAACATGACCAACAAAACACAATCACCACACGAGCTCACCGCAGACGACGCTCTGTCGGCCGATCTATTCAAACCTCAGCCTGCCAGCAGTTCAGACGCAGAGCTGCTCAGTAGACCGGTTGTTGGATACTGGAAAGATGCCCTTATCCGCCTGATGAAAAACCGCGTGGCTACGTTCTCGCTGGGAGTCATCGTCACCGTTGCGCTTGTTGGAATTTTCGGACCGTTCTTTTTCCCAAAAACAGAAGACGGTTCATCCTACGAAAACGCGCAGAACATGAACTACATTAACCAATCACCAACGCTGGGCGAAAAACTTCTCGTCACAGAAGACTCGCCTCAGATTCTCGATGACCTCATCATGGAGCCCTTCGATACGAGTGTTCCACTTTTGAAACCTGAGGTTCTCGTTCCGCCTGCTTCGTTTGAAGTCAGCGGTCTTGCGACTGTGAATGGCGTCACCCTCAAGTGGCAGCCTGTCGCGGGAGTCTCTGGCTATCAAGTTTATCGCACGGTCGTTGGCACCGATGCACTTGACCTCAAGAGCGTTGAAACAGAGGCCACTCTGCGCGGGGTTCAGGTCGGCACAATTACAAATCCAGCACAGTATTCGTACACCGACGGCTCGGGACTGAATCCTGCGCAAGAATATATTTACTCAATTGTTTCGTTTGTCATTGATCCCCAAACTCAAGAAGAAACAATTTCGACGACTGCAAAAGTTCTGCAGGTGGGTCTCACGAAAACCATCTCGCTGACAGATGCTCAATCAATTAAAAAATCTGCACAGGTCGGCGACACCATTCGCGGCAATGCACATTTATTCGGAACAGATGCTCTGGGTCGTGACATCTTTTCGCGAATGATTACGGGTACGCGAATCGACTTCTTCCTTGCTTTGCTCGTCCCGACAATCTCACTCCTAATTGGCTTGTGCTACGGAGCAATCTCCGGCCTGATGGGCGGCAAAGTCGACATGTATATGATGCGTATCGTCGAGATTCTCGACACTCTTCCCGAATTGTTGCTCCTTATCCTCATTCAGGTCGCACTCGGCAAAGGCGTGTCTAGTTTGGTCATCGCGCTGTGCGCATTCTCTTGGACGGGCTATGCACGCGTGCTGCGCGGAGAAGTTCTGCGTTTACGTGAAATAGAATTTGTTCATGCCAGCCGGTTACTTGGTGCTCCGCTCATGTCGATTGTCTTTCGCCATGTAGCTCCAAACCTTTTGGGCGTCATTATCGTCATGTGGTCCGGACAAATTCCCCGCATCATTACCTCGGAAGCATTTTTGTCGTTGTTTGGTCTGGGTGTCGAAGCTCCGATGGCCACATGGGGTACCGTTCTGCAAGACGCGGCTCTTCATTTCCAACAATATCCGGCTCAATTCTTTTTGCCCTCGGCAGTTCTGGCAATCACACTGCTCGCGTTCTACATGCTCGGCGATGCACTCCGGGACGCCTTTGACCCCAAACTTCGTGGTCGCGACTGATTTCCTCTTCGCCTGAAGTCGAAATCAGCCAAACCCGAAATACAAGGAAGAAACGATGCAAACGAAACCCAACGAAAACACGAGCGCAAGTCCGACGAAAAACGTGTCGGGCGCAGTGCGCTCGACAGAAAACAAAGTGCTTGAGGTTAAAAACCTATCCGTGAACTTCCGTGTTTACGGCGGACAGGTTTATGCCGTGCGCGACGTTTCGTTTCATGTTCACGCAGGCGAGTGCTTGTGTATTGTTGGTGAATCGGGCTCGGGAAAATCGGTCACAGTGCAGTCGCTGATGGGACTTTCAAGCGGAAAGATCACCTCCGGAAGTGCGCTTTTAAACGGTCAAGATCTCATTCCAATGAGTCAAAACGAGCGCCGTAAATTGCTTGGAAAAGACATTGCGATGATCTTTCAAGATCCACTCGCAAGCCTCAACCCAACAATGTCGATTGGCAATCAAATTGAAGAATCACTAAAATTGCACACGGACTTCAACTCCGTGCAACGGCAGCAACGGGTCATTGAGTTGCTCGAACTCGTGCGCATCCCCGAGCCCAAAAGACGCATCAACCAATATCCGCATGAACTTTCAGGAGGCATGCGTCAGCGCGTAATGATCGCCATGGCATTGTCATGCAATCCGAAAGTGTTGATTGCCGATGAGCCCACAACTGCGCTTGACGTAACCATTCAGGCACAAATTCTTGCCCTCATTCAAGAACTAGCGCGCAAATTCAACATGGCAACCATTCTCATTACCCACGACCTTGGCGTTGTCGCACAGATGGCCGATCGGGTTGCAGTGATGTACGCAGGAAAAATTGTTGAAGAAGGCTCGGTTGACGATGTCTTTTATTCTTCAAAGCACCCCTACACAGTGGGCCTAAGACGCGCGATGCCCAAAGACACAGGCTCGGTCAACGAACCACTTCAGCCTATTCCGGGCACACCGCCCGACCTTTTTGCACCGCCTCCCGGTTGCGCTTTTTCGGCTCGATGCCCATCGGCGATGTCAATTTGTCACCGCAAACAACCACCTGAACAGGCATCAGCTGGAGTGAGGGCTTCGTGTTGGCTGCACCACGAAAATGCAGCTCAATTACGCGCGGCAGCAGGTGTCTCGAGTTTCGGAGCCCCCAGCAGGCAAGAGGAGTTGGGTCAATGAGCCAACCACAACCAATTATCGAAGTTCAAAATCTTTGTAAGTATTTCGACCTCGGCCGTGGAGCAAAACTTCACGCCGTCGACGATGTGAGCCTGACGATCTACAAAGGAGAAACACTCGGCCTCGTTGGTGAATCAGGCTGTGGTAAATCGACTTTGGGCCGCGTGCTCGTAAGAATGTACGAGCAAACCTCGGGCACTTATCTTTTCGACGGAAAAAAAGTGCCGCCAGCGCTGAACGCTGCACAGCGCAAAACCTTCTCCAGACAAGCTCAAATGATCTTTCAAGATCCTTATCAGTCGCTCAATCCGCGCATGACTGTGGGCGACATCATCTCTGAAGGTCCGGCAATCCACGGTTTGTGGAATGGTGAAGCACGCAAAACCGAAATTCTACGTTGGCTCAGCCGCGTCGGCTTAGTGGCCGAGCATGCCATGCGCTTTCCTCACGAATTCTCGGGCGGACAACGCCAGCGTATTGGTATTGCACGCTCGTTAGCGCTGAATCCAAGATTCGTTGTGTGCGACGAACCGATCTCGGCTCTTGATGTGTCTGTGCAGGCGCAGGTGGTCACCCTCCTGCAGGATTTGAGCGCGAATTCGGCCTGACCTATTTGTTCATCGCACACAGTCTGAGCATGGTGCGTTACATCTCAACCCGAATGGCAGTGATGTATTTGGGTAAAGTCGTGGAACTCGGGCCGAGTGAAGAAGTCTATACTTCGCCTTTGCACCCCTACTCTGAAGCACTGATTGCGGCCAACCCGTTTCCGGACCCGCGCCGCGAACGCAACCGCGAACACAAACTTTTGGGCGGCGAGATCACCAGTCCAGTGAACCCAAAGCCGGGCTGTCGTTTCGCAAACCGCTGTCCAATTGCCACCGATAAATGCCGCAGCGAGAATCCTGTTCTGAAGGAATCCAAACCCGGCAGATTTGTCGCCTGCCATTATCGCTAAGGGGCTTTCCCTGCATCCCTGCGGAACACAGAGTGAGCTTAATATTTAAGCAACCTGTCTTCCGGAGGAAGTCACATGCAGGACGTCGCCGCACGTTATAAACGTCCGTCATCCCAAAAATCCGCAAGGAACGTTCGATGCTGGGCGATTGTGCCCAGCCTTTTGCTGATTGCTGGCTTATCGGGATGCGGCATGATGGACGTCTATAAGCCTCACGAAAAGCGCTGCAAACAGTTTTGCAACAATGACAACGCAGATGCTCAAAAGGATGTGCCCTTCAATTTTGACTTGGGCTATTGGAATCAGGTCACGCCACGCTCGCAGCTCGACGTGAATACCGAGCTCGCACCACTCTTGCGCAGCAATCCGTTCAAACTACTTTCCAACGCCATGAAAACGGCTTCAGAAGATGTTTCGGAAGCTAAACAAACTATAGAAAAACCACCACTCAGCGCGCAGGGCGAATGTCTCAAACAGGTCTTCACTGCGCCCTTCACAAAGTCCGATGGACGCAGCGAAATTGGTTTGGACTATGGTAAATGCGTCGATCTGGCCAAGCTCGAAGAGCGCCTAAATTCAAACCGAAATACGGCCAAAGATGGCAAAATCAAGGTCATCGAACTCGATTCAGCGCTTCATCTTATTTCTATGGGACAACTTCGAACAACCAACGGTGGCGATGCTCTACACGATGCAGACACGGGTCTAAACCTACTTTCGTCTCTGCCTTTTCGTTCCGTTCGTGCTGCGGATGTGGCCAACCCCGACGACAATCACACGCTTAAATTCCGCATGGTCCGCGGCAGTGTTCAAGGCACCGCAGTTGAGAAAATTGGCTCCACAACCATCCTCAAGAAATCATGGGGTGTATTGTACGCCGGCTTAGATGAAGCCCATCCTTTGCAAGTTGAGTGGACACCCTCACAAAACTCAGTGCGCTTTTTGGGAAGTCTGGCAACACTCAGCGCAGCCTCGCAACGTGGCGCAACTCAAACGCAATGGGATGGGTTCGGTTACACGCGTGAATTTATTTTCACCAACCTCACGCTCAGCGGAACAAACATCGAAATGAATTCGCAGTTGGGATGGAGCGAACAAACCAACATGACTGGTTCTTACTTTCTACGCATAAATGGCGACTTGATTGAGGCCGGAGGCCAGAACAGCAAGTTATTTCACATGAAGGCGCTTGGACGTGCCTGCGTTCTTGACGTTGGACTGGTCACCGGTTTTCAGGGCGAAACCCCAGTAGAGCAACCTATTGGCCAGATTTCGATTTGCAATGCAGCAAACTAAATGAGCCTTACGTCTGGTTCCGTCAAAATCAGACGACGGAGCCACCCTTGAAATTCTAACTTTGATCGTGCTAGTGTCCGTTGATTATCCGAGTTTCTCTGAGAAATTCGCATGTTGACACTGGCTCTCGGGGGAAAAGCCTTGAACCCAAATTATGAAATTCTTGAGCAAATCTATCGTTTAGACATCGACGCTGGTGCAGCAACGATGGACTTTCGCAACGCACAAAAGGAACTTAATGAGCTCGCCAAAAAGACAAAGGCGAGCGAAGATCTCATTCAAAAAACCAAAACAGACATGGCCTTCCTTGAAGGCGAATTGCGCCGTCAGTACAAGCGCGTTGACGAACTCGAAGAACGCAAAACTGAACGTTCCTCGAAACTCTTCAGCGCTAAGAATGACGACGAGCACAGAGCTCTGAAGCGCGAAGTCGACAACCTCGATCGCGACCTGCGCGAGTCGACCCGCCGCACGGAAGAAACCGAAACTCGTATTGAGCAACTCAAAACGATTCTCATCAAGGCTGAAGCGGACCTCAAAGAATCGCTGTCAGCAAGTGCAGATGAACGCCAGAAGGCCCACGACGCCGAGGCGCGTTCTTCCGGACGTCTAAGTGAAATTGGCGGCGTGAGATCAACCTACATTTCGCGTCTTGATGACCGCATTAGCCAGCACTATTTGCGCATTTCTAAACTCACGCGCAATCCAAATGGCCCGGTCACACGTGTTGTTGGTGGTGCCTGCGGAAACTGCCACCTGAGCTTGTCGCCCCAGCTTCTGAACAACATGGCGCGCGGAAAAGAAATCGAATTCTGCCCGAGCTGCAACCATATTCTTCTGCCATCATCACAGGCGTGACCGCGCCACTGCCCGCCAAGGCTCAGGCTTACAAATAAAAATGTGAGGCTTGATGTTCGATGCTGAAGCGGAGCAGGAATTTATCCAAAACACGCTGGGCCTGAGCGCCCACATTAACGAATCGCACACCCACACCCTTGGGTGTGTGACGTACGACTTCGCCTTCGATTTTGATTTGTCGTCCTTCAATTTCAAAACTCAGTTGAATTCTTGTTCCCAGAGCAATGAGGCCCGTTTTAGAATCGACGGCAAGGTGGATACCCTCGCTGCTCAAATCGAGAGTTTGAGCTTTTGCGTTCTTATCGGCCCAAATAATATTCACGGCTAACGACTGATGCACACGCTCGGTGTCCCGCGATTTGCGCGCCGAAAGCTTTTTAATTTCCTTGAGGTAACGAGGACGTGGTGCTGGTTTCACAATAAATGCACTTGCACCCGCGGTTGTCGCTGCTTTTTTTAGTGAATTATCCCCAGAAACACTGGTAACAATCACCTTGACCTCTTTGTGACGCGCATTTTTCCTCAAGATCGAGATGAGATCGATTCCTTTGCCTCGAGCGAAGGCTGCATCAATGATGACGATATCAACCCACTCGCGTGCGATTGCTGCCTCTGCCTCAGCTACACTTCCTGCAGCCACAACGTTGAATCCCACACTGGCAAAATAACTGCGCTCAATTTCGGCCGTCACGCTGACGTCCTCGATGAGCAGCAGGGTCACCGGCGACAGATCTTGTCCGTCTCCGCCAATGGGATTGATTGATTCGGCAGCGCTCATGACGTAAACCCCTTTCAACAGAGGAATCCACGGAACCCGAAGAACTCCATACGGGACTTCGGAGTCCTGTGAAGCAACTTTAGGATGACTTGCCATGTGGCCACGTTTATCTCCCGCAGATCTCGAACTTTACGAACCATTTCGAGCACCTACAAACAACACTGAAAATTCCATTCAGGCGATTTTCTTTGATATTGGCAGCGTCCTCATTGACCTCGACTGGGACTCCTTTTTTAAGAGACAGCACGAGCTGAACCCCGAGGCCGCCCATTTTTCAACCGATGCCATGATGGAGCGAGTCCGAGAAAACCAACTCATGGTGAAGTGGTGCACAGGTAAGCTTGGACCATTCGACTACGTCAAAGGCATGCTCGAAGCTGCCGGACATTCGCCCGAGCGTGCACAGACTCTTGCGCTCGGAACAGAACGCTTGAGCAACGGAGTTTTTGCTCCAACCCTCGTGAAAGAACTCAGCAGCCTTATTGTTGGCCCCGCGCGTCCGCGCATCGTGAGGCTCATTCAGAACCTTCGCAAGCACGGATATTTTGTGGGTGCACTGAGCAACGCCACCCCGTGGCACGAATCCGATATTCTGAGAACCACCTCGTTGCACGAGCTCTTTGACACGGTCATTTTTAGTCAAGATGTAGGCTCCGAAAAACCTGACCCAAAAATATACAAAGCAGCAGAGCTTGCCGCACAAAAAATCTTCGATAGCCGCATGGCTCAGAACAATCTTCCAAAGCGAGCACTCAAAACGTCTCAACTTGCTTTCATCGATGACACACCCATCAACGTTCGAGCTGCGCGCAGTTTGGGTTGGCATTCAAGTCTGGTGTGCTTGTTGAAAGATGAATTTTTGAATCAAGCAAAGCATATTTCCGAACAAGAACTTGCTCGACTTTCGGTGAGCTCCGAAAATCTTGTGTTTGCTGATGAAGCTGCAAGACGGGTCGAAAAATTATGCGCGCAGCTGTTGTCCACTCACAGGAATTAATCTTCGATGAACGCAAACCGTAAAATTGCTTTTTTCGACTCTGGACAAGGCGGATTGACTGTTTGGGAATCGGTCGTCAAACGCCATCCAGAACTCAACACAGTCTACTTGGGCGACAACGCTCGTTACCCCTATGGTAACAAAGGATCCGAAACAGTCACGCGCTATGCAAGTGAAGCAATCTTGTTTCTCGCAGCACAACAGGCCGAACTCATCGTCGTAGCTTGTGGTACCGCATCAAGCGTTGCCGTGGCTCGACTCAAACAAGTCTTTCGTTTGCCCGTCATCGGGATTGTTGAAGGTTTCTGCGCCGAAGCTGCCGATCTGTGTCTCAACGGACGACGTGTGGCCGTTCTTGGAACGCGCTTCACCGTCGCGAGCGGACGCTTCGAATCCGAACTCAAAAAATGCGGTGTCGATGCTGTTTGGCAAAAGGCATGTCCGTTGATTGTTCCTCTAGTTGAAGAAGGTATCTCGGAAGGCGAAATCGCCCAGGCGACTTGCAAACTGTACCTGAGCGACATGCCGCAAGACGTCGATGTCGTCATGTTGGCCTGCACTCACTTTCCAAGATTTGCTCAGGCGATTGCTACAACGCTTGGTCACCAATTTGGTCGCACGGTCGTGCTGAAATCGGCCGAGGGCGAAAAAGTTCTCCACTCGGGTGCATCTGCGCAGCAGCCAATCATTCTTCTCGACAGTTCGTCGAGCATCGTCGCGGCTGTTGAATCCTTTTTGGGAACCCATTCGTCGCCCGATGAGTTTATGGGCCGTCAGTGCGACATCTTCTGTACCGACGCACCGGCAAGATTTGCACAGGTGGCTCAGGTCTTCGCTCACACCGAACTCCCTGTGCCGCGCCTCATTTCCCTTGGAAGTTTGTGACTCTCGTCAACATCCGATCCTGCGGCGGCACGGTTTGCCGCACGGCCTCTCTTCCACGCTCCGATACCCCGACAGACTGAAGAATTTGAATCCGCATCGGACGTTCCGATGCGCGGAAGCGTTCTCAGAGCAAAGGGTCAGTGACATGATCGCAAACTCATTCCTTGCGGCTCTTGGACAACATTTCAAAAACACTTGGCAGCAGATGCGAGAGCGAGCTGCGGGTCCTTTGTTGATGTCTGTCTTCGCTGTCGGTGTTTGTTTGTACTCAGGCTTCGCTCTGCAAAGACAGGCACAAACAGCCAACAGTCCGAGTGCTTTAACGAACTCGGGTCTAACAACCATGAGCATGAATCAATGGATTGCGGAATATTTTTCATGCACAGACGGACAATGTAAGCGTGTACTCAAACGCACTCCCAACGGAACGTACGAAGTCGCCAGCGAGACACTGCCCGTCGGCCGAGGTCGCTACGTTGAAAATAGCGCTTTTTCGACAAGACCCACGCACGTGAGACTCAGTCATCGTTTGACGGACACAGAAACCCGCGAAATGAACGCCAATTGGACGGGAGAGAAGCTCGCCATTGCGCTGGCCGGACAACCTGTGTGTGACAAAGGTAAATGCCGCAACGAAGACCTGTCACTCCCGCTGAATAAGATAAATGCGAGCGGTAAAACATGGGTGCAATTCGATTCGCACATCGGCGCAGATGGACAGTTTGGTCCGCAAACACTTCCGCCCATTGTTGTTGCTCAAACACATGCGCATCGCATTTTTTCAATCAAGAGCAACTATCAGCGCGGCCTTCTGTATGAAATGGGTCTGGCTGTGCTTGCGCCTCTCTTTGTTATTGGTCTGACGTTCTGGATTGGAATGCCGCTTCTCTATGCGACGTTCAGTCAGTTTCTTGTGGCCCGCGCAGCATGGACCCTCGCATCAACAGACACCTTCATGGGACAATCCATCCTGTTGCCTTGGCTCAACGCCAAAAATAGCTATGCACTTGCTGCATTTCTGTCGGGCTGGATGATTGCATCGCTCGCTAATTTCTTATGCGCCGTTTGGATGTCCCGCAAAATGGAACACGGACGCTTCAATACCGTGTGGACCTTGTCATCGGTTGTTGTTCTACTCGGAACGTATGTATTCCCGGCAGGCATGCCGTCGGCTGCCCTCTTCTTGCGCGCCGTCGACACCTTCATGCTTTTCACGGGTGCTGTAGCCACAGGTGCGGCCTTTGCTGTCCACGCCTTGCCCAACTGGGAAAACAAATTCTCAGCGACAGTGCGTCAATACTCGCAAATCACTCAAACGGCTTTGTGGAAAACTCAACTCACGGGGCTCACCGTGGGTCTAGCAACTGCAGCATTTTTTGGACTGTGGGTCACCCTCCAACTCCGCTCGGATCAATACGTTTTTAACTGGGCTCTGGTGACCATACCGTTAATCATGACGGGCGTGTTGATGTACGTACGGCCTCAACTTACGGATGCAGATGTTCAGTCTCAAAAAGACTTGGTCAGTCAGCAAGAACTGCTGGTCAAATTGCTTTCGCAGCTGTCTACTTTCAAGCACCGCGCTCAGGCAATCAGTCTTGTGGTCAACTTCTGCAATCGCGAATTACCCAAGCTTGGTTTCGAAGCACCGACATTCTCTGAACAACGCACGACAGACGCCGACACTCAAAACAATTCCGTGTTTGAAGTGGTCGTTGAATGTGAAATTCGCGGACCACATCAATCTTTCGGCTGGCTCAAAACACGCGCCATCAAGCGCACCGAAAGAACAGCAATGGGCGAGCGCATGATTGAAGCTTTGTCGACGGCCCTCGCCCAGCACCTAGACAACATGATGCGCAGTTCGCTTTTGGAAAGCGAAGCAAACTCGGCACAAAAATTCATTCCACGCGAACTCATGAAACTCTTTTCCATCAACTCCACAGCAGCAGTTTCTGCGCAACAAGATTTGTCGTTTCCCGGTACGGTTGTGAGTGTGGTTCTCAAGCCTTCAGGCAGAGCCCGCGACGGTGTTGAACTTCTTGATAGGCCGCTGGTGAACGAGATCACTGATTTATTCATGAAGGGAGTCAACGAGCACAACGCGTATGTTGTGAGCCAGGAAGGCGTACGTTGGTCTATCGTTTTCCGCGACACCAATGCGTCGGCTTTGAAATGGATTGAAAATACCCAAACAGCTTTGCGCAGCTGGAATTTGCATCGACAAAATCTGGGCTTACCAACCCATGACTGTTCCTTTGGCGTTCACACATCACAAGTCAGTTTGCGCTTTAGCGATCAAGCTGGAAGTCTGCGTCCATGGCTTTCGTTTGACCTTCTAAGTATTGCCTACACTCTTGCAGACGTGGCTTCCGACTATTCGGCAAGCACATTGCTTAGCCAAGACTACGTTGATGAACTTGCTAAGACGAGCGGAGCAAGTGCATTGCCCGAGGCTGTTCGGCCACTTGACCGGGTGTGGAACAGAACCAAAACAGCAACTGTCGACGTGTTCGAATTCTTCGGCGGTGATCCTGATTTGCGCAGAGCCGCAAAACAGCGTTCGGTGGAGTTGTTCTCGCAGGGAGTGCGCTTGTACCTCACCGGATATTTCGAAGGTGCGCGATCGATCATGAGCCAAATCCTTGAAACAGATCCTCACGACAAATCAGCTCAGCGCCTACTCGGAACCCTCTCACAAAACGAAGACCTCAGGGCGGCCTGAGGTCTTTTCGGTTTACCCACGCTCTGCCTCCAACAGTCTTACCTAGAACAAAGAATTCAATTCTCCGCTTTTCTTGCCATTTTAATTTCACATGCTAGGTTTCGGGCCCTCTCGGCAGGGTCGTCCGAGTGATTGGGTCTATAGTTCTACTGAGGTTCCTGTGATTAGAAAAAGTTTGCTCATTTCAGCTCTTTCAGTGTCGTCTTTCGCTTTTGCCATCACCGAGGCAGACATCTTGAACGCAGAGGCGCAATTCGCTGAAAACATGAAAAATGTTGAGTTTGTCAAAACGCAGCTCGACGCTGCCGGAGTTGATACGAGTGCTGTCTCTGGCGGAAACTCGAATCCCGTTCCATTCGACCCTAATGCTCCATGGTACAGCGAAAGAGAAGCTTGGAACGACTTGGTCGTTGCACTCATGACTCTGCAAACAGTCTCAAACAATGTGCAAGCCGCAATTCCTAGCCTCGTATTTGCACTGTTTAACTTTCCAGTCTTCACTGTTCGCCACACAGCTCTGTGCACGCAACTGACACAATTGAATACTGCTTGGACTTCCCTTGAGTTTGCTGACATGGTGAATTTACCACCACAGCACAAACTCGGTTCGCAATTTTACATCGGCGCTCGCGCAGTTGTGAACGTCACACGCGGCCCTGCTGGGCTCCAATGCCCTCTCTAATTAAGGACAATATGACATGAGACGCTTTCATTACTTGAGCTTATACTTTGTTGTGTTGGGCCTCTTTGGTTTGTCTAACACATCGAGGGCTGACGATTACAGAATTCTGCAAATTGCTATTAATTCGAGTTCTTATTTTCAATCGTTTGCCACTGAAGCAATTAATTTTCTGCAGAGTGGCCGCGGAAGTTTTCCAATTTTCGACGGTTCACGCGCACGCGGCGAGCTGGGTGGCGACAATAATGGTTACCCCGCGTGCGACCGCGGAGGAAACTGGTATCCCGTCGACGAAACCGGCTTGCACTTTGTTTGCATCGACGAAGCACAATATCAATATTGTCCATCAGGAACTGCTGAAGTGTACCTGAGCGAAGGTCTCTTTTACTGCCAAGTCACAGGGTATCCTGACTACTCAAGACACGATGGTGTTCTAGAAGCAGACTTTCTCGCAACCGAAGGACTCAAGTGGTTTCAACGTTCACAGGCACATGCCGGATTTAAGTTTGCTCAGGCTCTTCAGGCTTTGCAGACTGGAAACCTCATGTTGATGCTCTCTCTGAAAAACGAGGGATGTGGCCAATATAATGAATCAGAGGTTGCTCTAAAGACCACCTTGTTGCCCTCTAACATGCAACCTATTGGCTTTATTAACAGCGCATTGGTCAACAGCATGTTGACTGCACTGACTGCAACCAAAGCCGTTGTTTGCCCCTAACCAAAGCCGCACAGGAGAGCTGAGTGTTTGGTTCGTCAGAAAAAAATAGAAGCACTCGTTCTACTCTCCTCGTGCCTTTGATTTTCCTCGCTCCGCAACCGATCCATGCCGCAGAACAAACAACATCGGCTCGTTTCCGTGCGGGTGAAATTTTACTTGAAAAGATCACTCAGCAAATTACAGACTACGATTACCCAGGAATCAAAACCGATGATCTACCGGAATTGATGAAGTCTTATTTAAATCTGTTGAGTGAATTTAAAGAAACTTTGCGCAATTCAGACCAACTTTCGCAAACTCAAAAATCCCAATTTTCATTTTTTTGCACTCTTGGGATGGCTAATATCAAAGGTTTGATCCAACGCGAGGCGCAACAATTGCTCCTCCCAAGGATCCCCGGAGAAACCCCGGATCACCTCAGAAGGCTGCATGCCAAAGCGCTTTCGTTTTTTTCCGAACAGCATGATGTCGCTCAGCTGATTCCCAACATCCTCGGGTGTCCCGAGTCGCCAGCATCCAAATAAAGCGACGTCTCTCATCCTTGCTCAAAAGCAGGTCCCAACGAGCAGGCAATCTCCACACTATGAACTTGTCCCAGTAAATGAAGGATGATAGACGGCCTGCACGAAAGGCGGCGGCCCAGACGATGACCAACACCCCTCTGTCGTTGCACAGAAACGAATACTACTTTGAGCACTCTCCTGAGGTGCGTAAACTGTTGGCTGGCCCAGTGCCGGCCGAACTTGTTTCGACCTATGCCACCCGCGAAACACTTGATTCATTCATCAAAGAACTGGCCACGGCCATTGCTGTCCCGTCGTCACTGGTGACGCTCTACCATGGCGCCGAGGATGCACTTTTCAAGATTTTAAGTTGGGCCGCAGCCCGAAAAATGAAGGTTCATACCACCAGCCTAGGCTGGGCCGAATACATGCGCATGATGCAGGGGCTTGAACTGGAAGTGGTTCAAACACCACTCATTGAACTGCAAGACAAATACGTGCACCCCACCGAAGCTTTCGAACGAGCCCTTTCCGCCGAGAGCGAGGGCGCCCTTGTGCTGCTCGCCTCGCCGAACAACCCTACAGGGCACGATCTTCCAGCAGACGAGATCATTCGATTAGCACACATGTTCAAACGGCATTTGTTTCTTGTCGACCGCGTGTACACCGAGTTTTCAAAGCAGACGTTCGCCCCCATGTCGCAGTGCGAGAACATCATCGCGCTCGGAAGCTTCAGCAAGTTTTTTGGACTCCCCGGATTGCGGGTCGGATTTGCGGTGGGACGCGTTCCATCTGTGCAGAGCATGTCGCTTGGACCCAGTCCTTGGGCGCTGAGTCTATGTCTTGCAGCCTTGCGGACCTGCCCCTTCTACGCAGAACACTGGGCTCAGATGCAGCAGACCTCGGCCGCGTTGCAAGCCCTCACAACCCGCACCGGCCACTTTCTGAAAACACAAGCACCCTTTGTTCTATTCCGCTGTCGAAAAGAAATCAGCGAGGATCAATTGCAATCTGCGCAGCAAAAGGCTGCTTTGCGCGGAAAAATAATTCGCACCCCTGATAAACTTGAAATCCGCTGGAGTCTCGGTTCACCCGAAGCTCACCAGCGGATTACGCGGTGCATTCAATTGCTCGAAGATTCTTCTTACTGACGCAACAACTCCAAAGCCATCTTTGGCACCTGATTCGACTGCGCAAGTACGCTCGTACCCGCCTGCATCAGGATGTTGTTACGGGTCAACTCAGCGGATTCATCAGCAATATCGACGTCCTTGATGCGGCTATTCGCTGCACTGAGGTTTTCAACGCTGATGCCGATGTTGTTGATTGTTGAAATCAAACGGTTCTGCATTGCACCCAAGTCGCCGCGCAGAGAGGAGATGTAATCCAACGCTGCATCGACTTTGGCCAAGCTCTTTTGAGCACCTTCTTTGTCGGCAATCGACAAATCAGAAATACCAATCTTGTCTGTGTTGGCATCGGCTCTGGACGCATCGTAGCTGATGCGGTCAACACCGAGGATATTGTCACCACCCGTGTTTACCTGAATATCGAGCGTACCGCCGGTACCATCCAACAGATTTGTTCCGTTGAAGTCGGTTCCGTTGGCAATACGATCAACCTCAGACTTTAGAGCTTGATACTCGTTGTCGAGATAAACTCGTTCGCGAGGACCAATCGTGTCCGACGCCGACTGAACTCCCAATTCGCGCATGCGAACCAAGATGTTCTGGACTTCGTTGAGTCCACCTTCAGCGACCTGTACCAATGAAATACCGTCGTTTGCATTGCGTTGTGCTACCTGCAGACCTCGAATCTTGGCGCGCAGCTTTTCGCTGATAGCCAGACCCGCGGCATCATCGCCCGCCTTATTTATCCGGTAGCCGGAAGCCAATCTCTCCAAGCTCTGGTCCAAGAGCCGGCGAGTGTTCCTCAAATGCCGTTGTCCGGTCACCGAGGATGTATTGGTCATTATGCGAAAGCCCATAGCCTTCTCCAATTACAGAGCCCGTGCAGGCGCGATACGGGCCAGTGCTATTTTGAGGCTAACAAAACTTTTTTGAGCATTCTAACTTAAACTGTCAAAGTTTTTGGCGGCAATCTTGAACCTACGATCTCTTATTCATATTTTACGCGGACAACTCAGAACGCTTGACAAAACTTAAGGGGAGTTGTTCCTTATTTGAACGGAGTACAAAGGCAGTCCACAGCACCCCGTCAGCCCTGCGCGGACGGGCGCAACGAAAAAAGGAATTTTCGTCATGAAACGGACCGACGAGAATCGCTACCCGCAAAGTGCAGAACTCTTTAGATTCTGCAAAGAGGCACTCAATATAAAACATGCATACGAAGTCAAAGTTATTGACCAGCATGTGGGAGCCATTCTTGGTTTCGATCCAGCTGACTGCAGCCACTGGAAAAAGGGAAAAAAGAACATCAAATCCCTTGATACCGTAAAAGCAATTGCCCAACATTTAGATGTGGCCGAGCGCGATGTTCTCGACATCATCGCAGGCCGCACGGATGTGGAAGAGTCTCTGTATGAATATAAGGGCTACGGACAATCCGGCCTGACTCCGAAACAAGTCGACGATCTCAAGCGTGAGTACTTCAAGAACACGTCACGCTTTCAAACTGCACTCGGCGTTCAAAGTTTTGAAGAACTCATCGACGTCAAGCGCGAAAAGACAATCGCTATTGCCGAGGATCTGCTCCTGCGTGCACAAGTGAATGCTCTTCCGGTCATGATTCCCGAAATCGTCGAAGTTCTGGGTTCGAGCTTCAAAGTCAGCGAAGGTTCATCCGAACAGAGTTCGCCCGTCCTGAGCACGTGCGATGACTCTGGCCGGACCACCCTGACTGTTCGCGCGGGGGATATGAAGCCCTTTTTGCGTTTCATGATGGCCCGTGAAATTGGTCGTCATCTTCTTTTGGGACGCCAGAACCTTCCAGAAGTTCAGCCACTTATCGATGTTCGCCTGAATATTTTTGCAACAGCGTTGTTGATGCCAGCTCACCTCATGCAGGCCGCACTCCGCCACGCTGATCCAACGTGCGACCTCGTGGAACAACTCTCAGTTCTCTTCTGGGTCCCACGCTCTATCGTTTCATCCCGTCTCAGGGATTTTATTGTTTCTCAAAACTGATATAACCCCCTGCCGGAAGCCCTGTCATAGACCCTGCACCTGAGTTCTTCAGGGGCTCTGGCGTGACTTTGTGCGCAGCCTGAGGAGACACCCATGGAAAATGCATTGATTTATGCCGCGCTTGGACTTGCGGCTCTGACCTCAATCATCACGCTGGTACTCTTTATCAGCCGAGCAAAATTGCAGGAAACCATTCGCAGTCTTCAAGACAAACTCACACTTGAACAAGCTCGGCGCGCAGAATTCGCAGTCGCCAACGCTCAGGTGAAAAAGAAATCTGAATCGGCGAAAGCACCCGCTGAAAAGAATAAACACGAAGCCGAAGTTATCGAACTCCGGAAAAACCACGCTCATCTGCGCGATGAAGTAAAACACCTCAAGCAAGAATTGCGGCAGAGTGAATCCCTAAACAAAGACTTACTGGGTCGTGTCGAAAACGAGACCTTCAAACTGAAAGCCGAAAATCAGGCCCTGATTGAGAGGCTTCGTGAATCCGAAACAAACTCAACCGATAAAAAGCGCGCTGCAGCATTGGAACAGGAACTCGCTTCCTTGAAAGAAGCCTATAAATCTCTGCAGAGCGAACATTCCGCGGCCACGGCCAAGCTAAAAAGCGAACGTGTTGCTGCTGACCGTTTGAAGCAATCGACAGAGTCGCTGGAACGTCAGGTTCGCG
>CAYWSV010000003.1:0-46048 GCA_964460155.1 uncultured Oligoflexia bacterium
GAAGAGCGAGAAAAACTTCCCAAGTTTTATTTGGCTGATTCCGACACCAATGACATCATTCGCGAGAATTGGGATGACAAATACATCACAATGCTGCGCTCTGCAGCGGAGGATTCGCGCGCACTTGTCATTTTTGTTCACCCTGCAATTAAGAGAAAGCTCTGTCAGACACCTGCGAACAGAAAACCATGGTTGGCCAAGATCCAACCGTGGTGGGGCCACGATGAACACTTTCACGTGCGCTTGAAGTGTCCTGCAGATGGAAGCAGTCCTAACTGCAAACCAAAGCCAGAATTCACCGAAATCGGCTGTGACACGCCTGAGCTTGCGTGGTGGTTCTCGGACGAATGGCGACAGATGTATGAAGCCCGAAAAAAATGGCAAAAAGATAATCCCAATCCGACCCCCGAGCCACTTCCCACTCTGCCCTCTCAATGCCAATCGCTCCTCAAAGACAATGGATCTCGTTGAACGAGAACTCAGCTGGGTTCTAAAGTCTCCTGCGTTCTTTTCCGCCGAGGCTGCGGCTGAGGCTCGATCTCAGCTGAGCCGTGATTTTGTTGTTGCGTTGCCCGGATCGGTTATTTATCCGGATATTTATGATCCCCTAAGTTCAGCTGAGTCTTGTTCTTATCTATCTGAATCCTCGTTGTGGCAGGTTTGTGTGAACGAGCTGCATCAGGAATTGCCGTTGCTGACATCGGGGCGCTTAGGTCTTCGCTTTGAACAGTATCTGCTCTCCATATTGCGCGCGCAATTTGGTTCTTCAAATGTTCGTCATCGATGGGCTGTCCGGGAAACTCTTCCCAACCACTCCGTGAAGACTTGGGGTGAGTACGATTTTCTGATTTTCAATGCGTCCATGAACCGGGTTGAGCATTGGGAATCATCAGTCAAGTTTTACCTTCAAATTCAAGATAACTCTGATTGGAAATGGTGTTGGGGGCCAGGAGTTGTCGATAGGCTTGACCTTAAAGGGCCCAAGACATTTCTCCAGCAGCTTGCGCTGTCTTCAACGGAATTGGGTCACGCATCGATCCCGGCAGAATGGAGGTCGGTGCCGCTCGTCAAACGTGTCTTTGCGAAAGGAACAATTTTTTACCGATGGTTACCCAGAGAAGAAACTTTTGAAGAACGCCTGCGCACAATTGTTCTCCCGCGTGCATTGGCGGATGATCATCTGAAATCTTGGTGGATCGATCCTCAGGATTTAGCTGCGCTGCGGGTTCATTATCCACGAACTCGGATTGCTTTAATCCCCCGAAAATTTTGGATGACTGGAGTCGATGTGGATACCTGTGGTCCTGACTCGTTTGAGTCGTGGGAAGAGTTCTCGTCGAAATTGGACGTGCGATTAAAGGCCGCCGCTGAGCGAAAAGAATGTTTGTACATCGGATTGTATTCAGATGAACCAAATCATCGCCTCGTGACGGCAGGCTTCGTTTCAGCGCCTCATTTTACCGAGGCTATAAGCGGCTAATTTGGTCTTAAACAATAATGAAGTGAGAAGAAAAGCTCCTCGACGTGATTTCTCTAATGACCCGTAATCAAAGATATTAACAAACAATCATTCAGAAATTCATGGGCGTATTCGATATCTCCTATGGCGATACCCATCCACGGGAGTTTATCTATGAAGAAGACTCAATTCATTCGGCCATTATTTCTTTTGGCGGTCATTGGTTGCGGAATGGATGAGAATCGCAATTCGAAGCAGGTAACGCTCGAGAACATGAGTTCCAGATCAGCCAACGAGCCTGAGTCTCTGGGTGTGGATGGAAAATTCGCGTCCGTCGCGTTGCGCGTTTCGCCGATGACACCGCAGGAACTTCAATCGAAGGAAATCGACTCGTACATCCGGTTTAAGCAGGCCAATGGAGTTGAGTGCTCGGGTGTTGTTTCGTACGAACCAACAAGCAATGGGTCGGGGATGGTTGATGTGTTTCTCTATACCGCCCTGCACTGCTTACAAGAAACAAATGCCCTTGGAGTCTTGAAAAACTCTTCCCCCAAGATTTCAGAATCTTTCGTGTACAGAATGGGTGGATTGGGTAATGGTTCGGTGACGCTGACTACACCTAACAAAACGGTGCTCGTTGATGATGCTCGAGTGATTCATGTGCTGCACAACGGTCAGGACAAGGCCGATGTTGCGCGCATTTGGCAGTTCCGAGCACCGCTTGCCGAGGTCTCGGCAAAGCTCATTCCCGTTTGCACAAACCGACTCTCGGATTCCAAGTCAGAAGAAGTTGCTGCTCTGGGATTTTATATTGAAAAAGGGAACCAGTTTGAATTAATACCTTCGCCCTCTTCATGGCACAAAATTGCAGATGAATTTCAACACAAATTAATTTCGTCCGTCATTGCGGAAGTCAATCCAAAAACAGAAATGCTCAATTCAAGGCTAAAGCAGTTTTTTGGAGCAGGAACAAAAGTTGGTGTTTCACCGTATTTGTTAAAGTTGGGTGCAACTTCCTCGCAACCCGGTGAATCCGGTTCACCTGTGTATTCGGTTTCAACAGTCCTCCAGAATTCACTTCAGTTTTCGTCTTCCATATTGAAAACTGATGGAATAAATCAGGAAAAATTTAAGAGGGTAGGCACATACAATTGCCTCACTGGAATTTTGGCGCGCGAGCTTGCTCAACGGGCTCAGAATGCACCAGCAGGTGCTCCGGCTCTCGTCTATGATACGTACTTTAGCCCGTTCCGTGATGCATCCGACCGTCGCTGGGTGAGTTTTGATGGTACCAAAGATCTCACACAAACATTCGCACCCCCTGCAGATTTACTTGCATCTCGAACTTTCAACACTCTTGCGAAGGTTCATATTTCTCGCAATCCTTTAGGCATAACAGAAGATTTCGATGTGTTGGTCGGGAGCAAGCTCGCTGCCTCGATGTCTAACTCAGGCATTCTCACAACCGCTAGTCAGGTCATCCCCAGTTCTATTGCAGCTCCCAAGCCAACCATCGAAACCAAAACAATCAATAGCAACCAAAACAATGTGAATGTTGAAACACTGTTTGGTTCTTCGGTTTACAAATCCAACTCTGCAAAAGTGGTCGTCATCAATAGTTCTGTTGTCATATCTTCGACCTCCAGCAAGAGCCCTGCACTGTTGATTCCTTCTGGAGCGGGAGGCTCAATCACGATAAAAAATAGCGGAAAAATAATTGGTAAAGGCGGTAGTGCCGGAACTGACGGCGGTGATGCGCTGCATGTTCGCAGTCCAGCAATCGTCGAAAATACGGGAACGATTGCAGGTGGTGGCGGCGGCGGTGGCAACGGTGGAAATGGCGGACGTGGTGGTAATGGCGGTCTAAGTGGATTCACCGGTTCAGCTGGAGTGGGTGGTGCTGGTGGTGCCGGTGGAACTGGCGGCGCAGGTGAGGATACCCAGCCAGCGCTATCGGGTGAAAAAGGTAAGACTGGTGCGCAGGGAACTCTGCTCGGCGGAACACGTGGCGGCACTGGAGGCACTGGTGGTCAGGGTGGTGCAGGCGGAAAACTCGGTATGAATGGCTCTGCGGGTCAATCGGGTGGTGTTGGAGGAAAGGGTGCGGATGGCACTCGAACAAAAGGAAGCGCTGGATCAGCTGGAAGTTCAGCCGGTGCTGGAGGACTGGCTGGATTTGCCATTCAGGGAACAAAGCTCACCAGCGGACGTTTGAAAGTTGGATCGCTGTGTCAAACCGTTGTGTCACAAATGGGCACACTTTTGGGTCGTCAGGGTGATACAGTCAACGCGACAGATTTTAGTAATTCAAAATGTCAGTAAAGACCGGTTCAATATCGGTGCGCTGTCCAATGGAGAATCGTGAGGGTATCGAAAGGGGCAGGAAGATGAATTTCAAATTGGTGTCATACATATCGATGTTCATCGCGGGGATTTGCAGCTCTTTTCCGGCTCAAATACGAGCAGGTTCGGTCAATGGAGTGAGTGGTGTAACTTCGGTGAGCTGTGAAGATCGGCGTACGCATGTCGATATGTCTTGGTGCACAGACGCCGCTGCCACTCAGCTCTATGAAAAATGTTTGGTGATGATTCATAAAGATGTTGAGAACGTGAGCAAATGCGACTGGCAGGGATGTGGTCCAATTTCTTTAGTTGGTGAAAAGGCAAAAATCGATGGCGATAATGTTGTCGAGTATGGGATTAAAACTCCTTTTGCCGGAGCCTCGAATCCACCAGCAAATTGGAATTTAAACCCTGCAACCAAAGAGGTCCTTCCGAAATTCCCCTACAACCGTCAATATATGACAATTCCAGAGTTTGTTGCGAAACAGGGTGAGTGTAAACGTGGCACAAATGGTGATCCTGTGCTTGAAAGAATCTGTCCGATAGATTCGAAGGCATATGATATGAACGTTTATTTTTACTGCATGAAGAATAAGGGAAAGCTGCCCTCACTCTAGTAAAAATACAAATAAAATCAGAAATATATAAAATCATCAATCTTTTTGTCTCAATATATCAGTTCGAATTGCCGATCCTTACCCAATGAGGACCGAGCAATGAATTTTTCCGTTTTCATATCTTTGTCTGGAATCTTTGTTGCAGTTGCTGCCTGCACAGGGCCGGCTCCGACGATTATCATCAGGAAAACCCCAACCGAAGCTCAGGTTGGAAGTGTGTCTTCCGGCAAAAATCAGAAATCGGATTCAGAGGCAACGGCTGACGTCGGCTCAAAGAGCGTCGATGGCGATGGCGAGAATAATGGCGGAAACAACAACGCCGAAAATAATGGTGGAAATAATAACGGCGAGAACAATGGTGGTAACAATGTCGCCGAAAACAACGGCGAGAACAATGGTGGCAACAAAGTTACAGTTTTGCCACCCGTCGGTAATCAGGATCCATTGGCATGGCTGCCCGTGGGTGACTTTCCGTTGTCGTCTGCCCAGATGAAGGGAGTCAACGAATGTGCCAACGCCACAAATATTATCCGCTCGGCATGCCAATCGAAGAACAGTCTGTGTCGTTCCTCATTTGCTGTGACTTGCGATTCTTCAACAGACTGCCGCAGGCTTTTTAAATGCACAACCGGACAAACGGGTGCATTGATATGGTTCCCCATGGGCAACGACGTTAAAAAATCAGCTCAGGTATCGAACATATGTCCAATCAATTCGAACATCGCGGGCGCGGCGTGCCAAACAGTCAATGACCGTTGTTTGTCGAGCTTCTGCACGAGTGGATCTGGCGATGATTGTGGACGACGTCTGTTCAAGTGCATGACCTCCGGCGAACCTGGGAGGTTGTTTTGGCGTTGGGTGGAGGACAAGTCATCCGCTGAGCTCGCAGCGGCTGGTATTGCCACCTGCCAATTGGACAAAAATGTCGCTGGGGCTTCGTGCTCGGGTATGAATTCACTGTGTCAGTCGTCCTTTTGCGCGCAGGGAGAGGCTCCCAATTGCACGAAACGCCGATTGTTCAAGTGTACTCCGTAAGTTCTTCACTCAGACATATTTCAAACGTCTTGAATCTTTTTTATGCTCACCTTAACCTGTTCACGTAGAAATATTTGAACGGGTTTTTATATGCTTGCAAACGAATTGTCTGCGTCTGCCTACGAGTGGCTTTCGCGCGTGACTTATGGCGTCAATGACGAGCTCACCGCGCGTTTCACAAAACTTGGGCCTGATGATTTTAAGCGTTGGCAGGCCTACGTGCAGGACCAACTCAATCAAACTTCATTTCTTGATTCGGCGGTCGAAAGTCGAATAGAAAAAATGTCTCTCAAAACCCTCGGACAAAATCTACCACAGCTTTGGACCAATCATTTTTTGGCGAGTCGAAAAATGAGTCGCATGACCGCTCGTGATTCATCAATGCCGCTCACCTCCGACGAAGAGAAAAAAAGTAGGCGCGCACGACGCGAGGTTGCTCTCGAGCCCGTTTATGATCTCGAGGCCGCAAGCTGGATTCGGATTGTCTATAGCCCCTTCCAAATCTTCGAAAGGATGGTTGAGTTTTGGCATGATCATTTCAATATTCATGCGTATGAGGGACGTGTTGCTCCTGCATTTCTTATTCTGAACAGAGACGTTATCCGCACACATGCCCTTGGGAATTTTCGTCAGCTTCTTGGTGGAGTCTGCAAAAATCCGGCGATGTTGGTTTATTTGGACAATGCGTTCAACCAAAGCGGAAATCCGAATGAAAACTTCGCCCGTGAGCTTTTTGAGCTTCATACACTGGGTGCAGAGAATTATCTCGGAACATTGGATCGAGACAAAGTAAGACGCGATAAAAACAACGTGCCCGAAGGCTACGTTGATGGAGATGTTTATGAGGCTGCACGTGCATTCACGGGCTGGCGCGTTGAAGATGGAACTTATGGACTATCTGCAAACACTGGGCAATTTATATACTCTGAGATGTGGCATGATCGTTTTCAAAAGGTCATTCTTGGTAGGAAGTTTTCTGAACATCAACCTCCTTTGAAGGATGGCGAGGATGTTCTGGATTTATTGTGCTCCCATCAGGGAACCGCGCGTTATATTGTTCGTAAGATGTGTCGAAGGTTTATTTCTGACACGCCCCCAGAAAGCCTTATTCAATCAATCTCGGTGTCTTTTCTGAAGCGGAAGGATTCTCCAACACAGATTCGCGATACACTTTCGGACATTCTTAATTCTCAGGAATTTATCTCAAACAAGAGCAGGAAATTTAAACGTCCCGTGGATTATTTCGCAAGCTTGCTGCGCTCTTCTGCGTCGACATTCGAGACAACAGACAAGTTTGTGAATAGCGTCAATCGGTGTGGACATCGTCTCTTTGGCTGGAAAACACCCGATGGTCCGCCCGATGAGGCAACGCCTTGGCAATCGCCCCAGAGTCTAATTGAGCGCTGGAAAGTCGCTCAACAGATTCTGTCATCGCAAATTATTGGCTGTGAAGTCGAACTCAGAGCGTCGAAAGACCCAGTCACACCCGAAGGGCTCGCATCTGAGGTTGGTCGTCGGCTTCTTGGTCCTCGCATGAGTGAGGTCCTCCGTGCACAACTTGTTCAACGAGCTGCAGGCGGACGACGTGTTGATATGGATTTACCCGAGCAGCTACTGCCTGCCCGTGCCGTTCAAATCGCAGAGCTTGTTGTCATGAGCCCAGAGTTTCAGTTGAGGTAACTCGATCTATGTCACTGAGCTTGAAACGAAGAGAATTTCTACTTGGTCTGGCTGGTGGTGTGACTTCAGTTGTGCTGCTGAAATCCCTCGAAGAAACTGGGGTTTTGAACTCCGCTGCACGAGCTGATTTGGTCGAAAGAAGCCGCAACGTTCTTTTGGTCGTGTTCCTGCGCGGGGGGTTCGACGGACTGAGTTTAGTGTGCCCAGTTCAAGGGCAAGATCGACGTGATTATGAATCAGCTCGACCTACCCTTGCGCTGCCGTTGACTGGCGAGGGTGCCGCTTTAAAACTCGACGAGCAATTCGCTCTGAATTCTGCAGCGAAACCTCTTCATGGATTGTTTCTTGAAAAGAGACTTGCATTCATTCAGTCCTGCGGTTTGCCCATCCCATCTCGCAGTCATTTTGCTGCTCAAGCTCTTATGGAATTGGGTGTGAGTCGAACAGGGGCTGACAACCGTGGTTGGTTGACTCGATTTATGGCTCAGCATCCATCCAAGGCTGCTGTCATCGGTCCGCTACGTCCTACGTCCTTGCAAGGTGCAGACAACATTATGGCCTACAATCGGCTCAGAGGGCTTGGGCTTGAAGGCACTCCGCAGCAACAAATTCAACTGCGAAGCGCGTTACGGAGCTTGTATGCTCAGCAGGGTCAAGCTGGGGGATATGGACTGACCGCGCTCAACATGCTCGATGAATTGGAAGACATCTCATTAAAAATGGGGACAAAAGATAAAACTGAACTTCCATCGGGCGAAATAGCTCAGAAATTTGCAATTGCGTCACAGCTTTTGCAGCGAGACTCCAAGTTACAAATTATGACACTTGATATTGGTGGATGGGATACCCACAGACAGCAAGGCAGTAACGACGATGGTTACTTTGCCAAACAGCTTGCGAATCTTTCACGTGCGCTTGTCGATTTCCAACAGCACAGTTTGACGAGCAGTAATGCATGGGTGACGACTGTGGTGATGAGCGAATTTGGTCGGCGAGTCAAAGAAAACAGCAATCGAGGAACAGATCACGGCCACGGCAATATTATGATGGTTGCTGGGCCACGCGTGCGCGGTGGACAACTTTTGGGTCAGTGGTCTGGACTTTCGAACGAGAAACTTTTTGAGCGCGCCGACCTCGCTGTGACAACTGATGTTCGTGTTGTGTTGCATAAGTGTATTCAGGCTCTGGCCCCACAGGTCAATTTGAAGTCTGTTTTTCCTGATGCTGAATTAGGAACATCAGCTCTGTCGGATCTTCTGATTTAAGCTGATTTTTAGTTTCGAGATCGGTGGACCTCTGTCCATGGGAGGTTGTTGAGATCAACATTCCCCCCCGACAGTATGACCCCGACCTTCTTGTATGAACTTGGCAAGAGTGAGTTCATCAACACAGCTATTGGCACAGCAGCAGATGATTCGATGACCAGCTTGCTTCTCTCCCACATGAACTTCATGGCGGAAATGATGGATTCCTCGCTCACGGTGTGAATGCAGTCAACGTATTCACGCAGGATTGGAAAATTACGCTCACCCAAAGATGTAAGCAATCCGTCTGCAATCGTTTGTGGAGAAACCGAGGGGATGATGTGACCCGCTTGCAGCGAGCGTGCAGCGTCATCTGCCTTTTCTGGCTCAGCACCAATTACTCTGGTGTGCTTCGAGAAAAATCTTGCGGCCAGAGCTGTGCCTCCAAGCAGACCACCGCCACCAACGGGCGCAAGGATAACGTCTAAGTCTGGCTGTTCCTCAAGTAATTCAAGGGCAGCAGTCGCTTGTCCTGCGATAATGCGCTCGTCATCGTAAGGATGAACGATGTGTGCCCGCGTTCTATTGACGATTTCGGCTTGTGTCGTTTCGCGGGCTTCGAGCGTTGGTTCGCAGAAGGTGATTTGTCCACCATATCCAGAAACTGCGGCTTTTTTAACTGAGGGAGCGTTGCTTGGCATAACGATATAAGCAGGTATTTTCCTCATGCGTGCGGCCAGCGCCAACGCCTGAGCATGATTGCCAGACGAATGAGCTACAACGCCGTAGCGAGCCTGTTCATCGGTCAACGAGAAAACGGCATTGCAAGCACCACGGAACTTAAATGCACCGACTTTTTGAAAGTTCTCGCATTTGAGATAAACCTGCCGACCCACTCGTTCATCTAACGACGTGCAGGTAAGAACAGGAGTTCTGTGGACAAACGAACGAATGCGTTCAGCAGCCTCCAGAATGTCACTCAGAGACACACCGATTTCGAATTTTGGATATAAATCAACCCGCACCATAATTCATCTCTCAGCTAGGCCGCCATTTCTTGGGTTTCAAATTAATGGCGCGTTATCTCGAACCGATTTCGGCAGAAGGATATAACAGAAGAACGGTATTTGAAATTGCTGGACGTCAATTCCATCTTTTTTGTCGGTCCGAGGTTAAAATGCAGGCGCCAAAATGGGAAAAGAAGATTCTAATTGCCATAGCACTCGCTTTATCGATCTTTGTTTTCTGGAAGATTCTTACTCATCAGAAAGCCTCTCTTGATGTGAGTGCAAAGAAGATGTCGCTCTTGGAAAAACAGGAGGTTCTGCAGCTCAAGACGTGGGACATGATCTTTTATTTTTGTCCATATGCCAAGGGCGCGACGACTGCAGAGAATTGTTACGAAGACGTCCTGAGTAAACCTCAAAAACTAGATCTTCCACTCAAAGACTTTAAAAATCCAACTCTAACCTTCAACGTTGGGTCTCAAAATGTAACGAAACCAGCAAATACGGTACAAATCTCTTATTCGTTCACTGAGGAAGAAAAGAACACACTCAAAACTTCATCCGAATGGATGCTGCTCATTCCGCGCAACGCCCACCGAGCAACTTTTCTGGGTGACAACATGTCTGGTGAGTCGACCTATGGACACGTCACAGATTCAAGCTTTGGGCTGACACTCAACCAAATAATGAAAGCTGGGAAAATTGATCTTATCATCAACTACAAGCCATATCCCAGTTTCGGACCGCTGGACTTGCCCATTGCGCTCGCGAAACCAAATTCATCGCGTGAATATTTAAACCTTGTAGATATGCAAACGAGCGCAGCTGCTTTGTCAAAACAATTTCTTGTCGGCGTGCCCGTTGTAATGAGTGCAATTGCAAGTGTTCTTGACCACAGCCCAACGATGTTGCTGCTCGCACTCTTTGGAGTCTGCCGTGCTGTCTTCACTTATTTTGGGTTTGTTTCCGAGACCGCAGCTCTCACGAATCCGCAAATGTTGATTGCCTACATGAGTTTGGGAGCATCGTTTGCTCTACTTTTGATGTTTGTTGAAAAGCTGCTGGGTCTTTCGTTTAAGAGAATTAGGAATTGGCATCGTGTTGTTTTCACCTTATTCTGTGCAATTCTCTGCTACTCCGGTTCTTTTCTCGATTCGAATTATCAAGTTACATCGTCCCTCTGGGTCGATACTTTGGGAGCATTTATTTCCCTCGGTTTGCTGATTTTCGCACTTTATCCCTGGATGAGATCACGTTTCGGCAGAAAGTCCGACAACACGACGGTCACTGCGCCACAGCAGGCTGAACTTTCACTTTCAAAGGGCCTTGTCGTCGTGCAATTTGCACTTGCTGCAGCAACATTTTTGATTTCTGGGAGCGTCAATCTGTCCGAGCTTATAGGTCAGATCGGCGGCGAAAAGGTCTTTGTGGATCCACTTGACTGGCGCCACATGATGCTGATGCCCGCCCTACTGACAGCAGGTTTGCTCGAGGTCGGATCAATTGCCAAACGTATGCTGACGTTTGGACACGAGATGGCAGAGAAGGCAGTCATTGAGAAAGAACTCATGGTTGGACGCGACGTTCAGGCACGAATGCTTCCTGATAAACGATTCATGGGCGAATACTGGAAGTGGCGCGCAATTTATCATCCCGCCGAAGCTCTTGCAGGTGACTGGTTTGATATTCGAGAGATTGAATTCAAGGATGGTCGAAAATTGCTGGCCGTGTGTCTGGCTGACGTGACGGGGCATGGTGTTGGTTCATCACTTTCAACCAGTGTGATTTGTTCCCACTGGAGTCTTTGGTGCGCTTCTCTTGGGCTGATGGAGTTTCCAGCGGATAAATCCGACCGTGAAAAAATTCTTGTGACTGCTCCGGTTAAAATTCATGAAGGTCTTTCTGCGCTGAGAAAGAATGAAAACTGCACAGCTATGATCGCGTTGATTGATCCCTACGCACGTGAACTGACAGTCACCTCGGCAGGCCATCCGGGCGCGCTCATTATCGGTTCCAAAGCGCTTAGGTACGTGACAACTGCCGGCGAAAGACTTGGTGGCGATTTGATGGGCGAGGCTAAGTGGAATCCTCGAACGGAACCTTTGTCAGATGAGGATCTTGTTGTTATTTATTCCGACGGAATTGTGCCCGTTGGTGGAACTGTCTTGGGTTGGGCTGGTCAATTGAAAAAGAAAATTGTTGCCGGGACTGTCGGTCAACCCGAATTGTTCCTGTTGAAAACCCTGCACGATAACAAGCGGGCATTTATGAAAGATCCGTCTAATGAAGACGACATGACTTTGATTATGCTTCGCCGAGGTTGAGCCGACGACTCTTTTGGATCAAAGCCTGAGAACGGTATATCTTTCGATTCGGTAAAAATTTCCGAGACCAAGGAACTCTTGCTTTTTCGTTGCGCCAAGAAACGAAGATTGCCTAACTCATGGTCGCTTGTGTACACTTTCGTCTCCGATCAACAGTTCCCTTGCCACATAAGGAGATGACCATGGCAAAGAATCTGAACGGTACCAAGACGCATCAGAATCTGAAGGACGCTTTCGCTGGCGAAAGTCAGGCAAACCGCCGTTACCTTTACTTCGCAAAGGTTGCAGACGTTGAGGGTTATCCTGAAGTTGCAAGCAACTTCCGCGAGACTGCTGAAGGCGAAACAGGCCATGCTCATGGTCATCTCGACTATCTCAAGCAAGTTGGCGACCCTGCAACGGGCCTTCCGATGGGCGACACAGTGCTCAATCTGAAAGCTTCCATTGAAGGCGAGACTCACGAGTACACGGATATGTACCCAGGCATGGCTAAGACGGCACGCGAAGAGGGCTTCCCTGAGATCGCGGACTGGTTCGAGACTCTTGCGAAAGCAGAGAAGTCTCACGCTGGACGTTTTGCGCAGATGCTCAAGTCGATTTCCTGAGACCGCTCGGGACTGAGCGCCGAAAGGCGCTCATTTTTTTTTTCACGCATTAAAATTTGCGGAGGCCATGTGAGCAGTCAAGGCGAACGTATTTCTTATCTTCCAACGGACGGTCTGTCCTATGATCCTACTGAGGCAAAGTATTGGGACAAATCCGCACTCAAGAAAGAGGTTACGCGGGCCTTTGAGATCTGCCACGGTTGTCGCATGTGCTTCAAATATTGTGATTCGTTTCCGAATCTCTTTTCTTTGCTCGACAACAAATACGATGGTGATGTGTCGAAGCTAAATGACTCTGAAATTCGCGGCGTGATGGATGCATGTTTTCAATGTAAACTCTGCGAAGTTCAATGTCCTTATACCCCAAGAGATAAGCACGAATTTCAACTAGATTTCCCGAAACTTGTTCATCGCTACAACGCTCAGCGGCATCGAGACGAAGGCTCCGGATTACGAGAGTCGTTTTTGGGTAATCCAGATCTCGCTGGACGTTTCTCTCGCGCGAGTTTGGGCATGGCAAACACAATGAACAAGGTTGCCTTGCACAGATGGTTTATGGAAAAGGTTCTGGGAATTCATCGCGACAAGCTTCTTCCTGACTTTGCCGACGAGACTTTTGAAAGTTGGGCCGAGTCAGAGGGTTTGGTGCAGCCTGAAAATACCAAGTGCGAAGTTGTTCTCTTTCAGACCTGTTATGTTCAAAACAACGAACCCGAGATCGGGCGCGATACTGTCGAGGTCATGAAGCAGAATAAAGTTGAGATACGTTGTGAGCGCGGCCTTGAATGCTGCGGTATGCCTCGCTGGGAGTCTGGCGATCTTGATGGACTGAGGCGGCAGGCAGCAGTCAATTTAAAGAAGCTTGAACCTTACGTCGACGCAGGTGCAAAGGTTGTCGCTATTAACCCGACCTGTTCGATGATGTTTAGACGTGAATATAAAGAACTCGTTGAACCCGAGTTGCGCCCTTTAGCCGAAAAAATTGGAGCAGCAACCATGGATCCGAGTGAATTCCTCTGGTCCATTCGCGAACAGGACCGATTTAATACGAATTTCAAGTCCACACCGGGAGCATCGGTGGGTTACCACGCGCCATGCCACCTTCGAGCGCAAGCCGTTGGTTTTAAGGGCCGCGATTTGTTGCGCAAGATCCCAGGGGTCGTGCCCAAAACAGTGATGGAATGCTGCGGCCACGATGGCACGTATGCTATGAAAGTTGAAAGTTTTGAAAGCTCAGCCAAAATTGGTAAAAAAGCATTTGATGGCATGAGTTCATCGAATTCTGAGGTTTGGTCGACTGACTGTCCTTTGGCAGCCATTCAGTTCAAGCAGTTTGCGGGTGTGAAGCCTATGCATCCAATGACTATTTTGGCCAAGGCATACCGCGGAGAAGCGTTTGCCTCGAACACCGAAAAAGTGGAGAAGAAAGATGAGAAAAGTTAATCGCGCGAGCATTCTTTCACTAGCTGATTACGAAAAGGTTCGTCCATCAGAGCGCGAAAAGGCGATGAAGGTTAAGGAACTCAGACGCATTCACGTCGGACCATATCTGACCTTTCTTTTTGAGAACTTTGAAACGATTAAGTATCAGGTTCATGAGATGATGCATGCTGAGCGAATCACTGATGAGCAGCAGATTTCACACGAGCTTGAAACATACAACGAGTTGATAGGAGAACAGGGTGAGCTCGGCTGCACGCTGCTTATTGAAATTGATGATTCTGCTAAGCGTGCCGAGCTTCTATCCCGGTGGATGACGTTACCTGAGACCCTCTATGTGAAGACACAGGATGGTTCGAAAATTCCACCCACGATTGATGACCGCCAGATTGGTGAACAGAGAATCAGTTCTGTTCATTACCTTCGCTTCCGATTGGGCGATAAAATCCCTGTAGGCGTGGGATGCAGTTTTCCCGAGTTGTGCGCTGAGACGCTGCTGAGACCTGAACAGTCCACGGCACTCTGCAAGGATGTTGTTGCTCGTTGAGTCGGAGGAGCTATCGCTTTCGCCCCAAGAACACCAGTTATTTCTGTGCTTCTGACTGCTGCGGCGGTTTGGTTTTTCAGACTGCTCAACGAAGCAATTCCCGGAAACGGACACGGGTTCGAAACGCTCTGGCTGGTCTTTGCAAGACCACTTATCTTGGCCGGCATCGGAATTTACTGGGCCTCGCTTTTCATCAGGTCTTACCAGCTCAATTCGCGCCGGCGTTTTTGGCTTTGGGCTTTTTTCGCAGCGGCCATTTTCTGTATTCCTTATGCGCCTGATATGCATGCATCGTTTGTGAAAGCCGGAGAGAAGCGGGCTTGGCTCCTCTCTTTAGCGTTCTATTCTCTGGGTATTCTGACTTATGGTCTTATTCGCGGTGGTGCGTGTGCTTTTTGGATGACACGCCTTCTCAAAAATGTTCAAAATAGATTCGCTCAGTCCGCTTTTCTGTACGTTTTTTTTCTTGTCATTGAGTTTTTCTTTTTCCACTCGTGGCATCCAATTACCTATTTTCCGGCTTTGCCATTGCCTGTTCCGTCCTCTGGATTTTCATCCACAGGGACTCAGAAAAATGTCCGCTATGTTCTTCTCGAGACTCACATGGAAGGTGAGACCCGACGTAAAATCGAACAAGGCGGAAGCCTTGCACTCTCGATTCTTGGCTCAAAGTTAGCTGAGGAAATGAAGTCTCAGCTCCAGAATCTAAGCCTTGCCAAAGACGTCGTTGTTATTCTGCCTGAGACATTTATCGCGGTAAGCGAAGTAAACGAAGCGCGGGCTGTTATGATGCCCGCGATACAGACCTTATTCAACATTCAGTCTATTGAGAACGTTGTTTGGATTCAGGGAGCCTTTGTTGCCAATAACAACGTGGTTCTTGGAACCGAGGTTCATCGCTCTGATTTGAGCGCAAACGCGTTTCAGAGCAATTATAAACCCATATGGGTATTGCGAAAGAAGAACGAAGAGATGCCGATGTTCGAGGCCCCCTCTAAGGGTCTCTCGTACTCAGCAAAAACCAACGATGGTTCGCTGTCCGAACAGATTGTCCCTGAATCCGCCGCTCGTCTGAGAGAGTTTGTCGATTCGCACAGGATATTGATCTGTTATGAGTCGTTATTTCCATCGAACTGGCGTCGTGGCCGAGCGTCTGTGGTGTTGACCAATCATCATCTGTTCAATGAGTTCAAATTGATGAATTGGGTATATTTTGGATTTTTGCGACAATTATCTTTTCTTTTCAATTCTGCCACAAAGGTGGTGTCTAATTATAATCCCTCAGGTTTGTTGAAGCCTACGTATGCGTTGTCGCCTTCCGACAAGAAAGGCGATGAGGGATGGACGGTGGTGAAGATTCAATAGCCGTTGGAAAAAACTATGCTCGTTTTAGAGGTGGATTCTTGTTTGTGCGAGTTTCACACCAACCCTTGTCCAATCGATAGTCTGTAGATCTTTACCGCCCAGCTTTTGCTTCGATTGGCTCCAGCCAAATTCGATTCCACTGTTGACCTCGATGTTTTTAGCTGGTTCCCACACCCAAAGGGCCTCTGCAGTGAGACCAAACTCTCCTGCATTTTGGCTGAGGGCACTGTCTGTGTAGGACGTCGAGACGTTTGAATAAAACGGCGCAAAGCTCAGATCCACTGCAATGTCTTCATCTAAGGCATGTCTGTGATTCACAAAAAGACCAACACGATCGGTGTATTCAGTTTTAACCCTTCTGCTATCGGCAGGACTGAAGACAAGATGATTCGTTCCCGCAATGACGCCCACTTCCACCGAATCTCCGGCTTTTAAACCAAGCCACAGTTCTCGGCCTCCAGCAGCGGCATTGGGATAAGCGTAGGCCACAACATTCCCAATAGACAATCCAATCTCAATCGCGGGCAGTGCAGTCTGTCCATCGGTTCCGAAAAGGTCCACAGCTGTCGTTGTTGTCGTTGCTGAGTCGCCGGAAACTGGTTTCGTGACTTCTTTTTCTCGCGCAATCGAAAGTCCATTCAAAGCAAAGCTGACTTTAGCACCGTCGGAAGCAAGACTTGTGTTTGAAAACAAAGACACAAAGAGCGTAGCGGCCATAAGATTACGCATAATGATACTCCGACTTAGTAAAATGCTGTGATCATAAGAATAATCGGATGATCCAATTGGGGCAAGCGGGCTCGCAGAGAGCGTGTTGAAGGCGCCTATCAGACACCGCGTAAGATTGCCTTCGCAAATTTTATGAGTTCCGAACGCGGCATCATCATTTCGCTCCGGGTTCTTCCGCCGCATCCCATAAGTTCGATCATGTATCCTCCAGACTCCATTCGGGTCACCGACAAAATTCCAGAGGGAGTTTGAATCTCGCAGGCACCGCCAACTGCATTCAAGGCAATTGCTGGATTCTCGCCCTTGACCAGCCCAGCAATGTATTGACCTGTGACTGTTATTGATTGGTCGAACTCATATCCGCATGGCGGCGGTTCTTTTGCGGGTGGAGTCTCAAGCAGTCCGAGCGCCTCACGCGGTGGCCGCGAGGAAGACACCTTTCGACCATCTAGTGCGTGCGTAAGACTCGTCTTTCCCGAGGCCTCAAATTCACGAATAGCATTCAACATGATCTCAAGTGAAGAATCCGATGGTTTGCACCAATCGAATTTTCTATTGCTCTTTGAGCCAGATGAAGTGCCCTGCAAGGTCGCATCCTTCAACTTGCATGAGGTCAAGACGGAGAGGCTCAAAAATGGCAGAGCAATGTAAATACGAAAACTGAATTTCATCTATGAACCCCATTCTCGGATGCGTTTTGTGACAGTTCCACCAAAAGATTGGGTTCACCAATCTTGGCTTTTAAGCAGAGATTTCCGAGGTTCAAGATAGATCGGGACAAAGGGCTGATTAAACACAATCAGGCGTCAATAATTTGGTGTGAGAATGAATCTGAACGAATCGAGCAACGCAAACAAGACGCGTTGCCGGATTTCAAGAAGATTATTTACGGCAGGAAATAGTGACTTCTTTTTTGGGGCTCTTTGGATCATTCGTGTCGAAGATTACTTTTAGACCTTCTCCTGCAATCAAATCACGAATTTGATTCTGCGCCAGAATTTCCTTTCTATACTTGGGATCAGTCATCCAGCGCACAGGATGAGCAATTTGCTCGCCGAGGTCTTTGAAGTCCTTGTAGCGGATGGTGATTGTCAGCATGCCATAGCTATGTGGCGGGCCATCGCTGTTGCCATTTGTGTTGCTCCATTCGCTTGAACGACGGACGATGCCCAAATCGAAAAAGACCCTCTTATATCTCACGACAACTCCAGCCTTGAGGTCAACAACAAAGGGCACGGTTGTCGTGTAATAATCGGAATCACCGTCGATACGGTAATTGTTCATAATGAGTCTTGCTTCAGCACCAAAATAAAGGTTCAGGCTCCAATTCTTGTTGCTGCAAAGAATCTTCTTGAGTCGGTTTTGAGGGCTCATCATCGCGAGCTCTTCAATAAGTGAGGGAGTCATTTTGTTACCGACGTACATGTCGATAAGCGTTCCCAGCAAACGGTAATTAAAAACGACGCCCGCATTTACATAATTCGTAAACGATCCGGCGTTGCCTCCGCCGTTGATGATGACGTTGTATTCAGGCTCCGAGTCACCGTAGAGATCTCCTTCGCCAACCTTAATAAATTTTTGAAAATTAATACTGAAGTAAAAACGATCGGCTGCCTGAAAATCCCAATTGACTTCTTTGTCGCCTATCAGCCTATGAAAACCATTTTGGACCTGTTCGGCAAAAGAGCCGCGACCAATCGTGCCCAATTGTGTTTCCAATCGCTGCATCGATCTCACTCTGGCTTTGTTCTTATCCATCTTGTACGAATTGACGGCTGCACCGCAGTAAAGAACACCAGCGTTCGGTGGTTGGTCTGGCCGCTTAGTGCCAATGTCGTTGTTGTTGGTGTTGTAAATATTCTGGCCGCACAGAAAAAAGAAATCGCTGTGATCGAATCCAAGTTTTTTAAAGAATTTTTCGAACTCAGGATTATTAAAACTTACTTCGACTTTAAGGCCATTGGTGTAATAAACATCCGTGCCCGCAAGAAAGTCATTCTCCATCGTCATCTTTAGACCATCAATGACCGGACGATCTTTGAGAAGCTCGTCAATCTCCTGTTCCGTCAATCCGTCTCTGCGCAGTGAGTCAACGAAGCGCCGCTCGTTTTCATCTTTCAATGACCTAAACGTGGGAACCAAGGCTTTATCTTTGACCATAAGCCGAAGCTCACGTTGTTGATTCGTGAGTGATGAGTCATAGAGAATGTCGATGATGTCTGCGACTTCGTCATATATTTGCTTGTTTTCGAAATAGTCGGGCCTATCGAAAAAGCTTGCCTTCGCCAACGCAGGAAAAAATAACAAAATAACAAATAAAAATAACGCTTTTTGCATGCCACAGGCCTTCAAGTTTTTTTGAAATGACTGGGCACTGGATATAACACAAGCAGTTAAAGTTCAATTCCAGGGCAGAATCTGTGTGAGTTGTATGAGAGATACGGACGGCAATCTGCCGTTCTATTAAAATTTATCCCAAAATTACGAGGACTTTTTCCTAGCCTGATACTCGACGAGAAGTGAGTGGGCTGGGATGGGAGTTGAACTCTGGCCGTCCGTCTCCAAAACCTGAGTTGAGGCGGGTATCTTGCCCTCTTCTATCAGCGTGATGAGCCGCTCGAAAGCAAAGGTTTCGTTCAGATGATAATCGCCCTGAACGACTCGAAAGACTCGAGACTTCGACGAGTGAAGTGTATTGAGTGCACGGTTAAGTTCGGCGACCACCTCACGGAAGTCGTCTCCGGGGCGGAGCGCAATTCGCCGTCCCAGATTTCCATTATTAATTGCGTGACAGATGCTTCTGATTTTAAACATCGGGCCCGCAACCTTGTGCGAGAAAACAATTCCGATCACGGTAATGACCAAAAGAAAAACAAAGCTCAGCACAGTGAGATACATAATAATAGAGTTGAGCTCTGAATATAAGAGAAATTTGGAATCGTCGGTAATTGGGCTCAGCTCGACAATTGTATCGTAATTTTCTCGGATGAATCGATAGAATACCAGCCCGTACCCGGCCATTGCAGCAAAGCAAGACGCAACTAAGAAACCAACGTAACGACCTTGATAAGAAGGAATGAGCCAGTAGTTTCGGAGCTTTCGTCGTTTATTCATTCTACACCACCGCCTTTGGAGTCTGTTTACTTTTAAAATTTAAGGTTGTTGCTGTTTCTGAATCGAATCGACAGTTGGATCGAGCCCCAGCTGCTGAGAAATCGTTCTTATCTTGAGTCTGATGATTACTAAATTTGATTTGAGTTTGATTGATGCTGTCGGGTTGTTTTCGTATTGCTTCAGCTTTTCCTGATTTTTTTGTTCAAGCATGCGCAGTTTCGCGAGTTGTTCTTTGAGCTGTTCATTGCTGAGCTTGGGTTGCACGCTGGTTGCATCTTGGGCAAATGCCACGTCTGGTTGAATCGACATGGTCTCTGACCAGATTTGACTCGCGATGACGGCAAATAAAAGAAACAGATATTTCACAGCGAACCCTTTGCCTTGCGAATCCTTTTTATACGTTTCAACGCTACAGCAATCCCCTAACCCATAGAATGTCTGTTTCGTTGCCCATGCCAAAAATCCGACAAGCTGCAACAAGTGCGGGAAGATATGTGCATCAAACTGCTAGAAATAGTGCGTTACTCTTCGATTTGTAGGTTGCCAGAATGTCAAGTCGAAAGTCGCGACTTTGGAAAATTGCAATAGCTGTATTCCTTTGTTCTGTTCTTTTAGGACACAGAGCGGCTGCATTCACGTTGCAAACATACCAGAAAGACAAACGTGTTAGGGTCGAAAATCTTTCCCTTCAGCAGGCACTCGAGAAGCTTCGAAATCAGGGCCCCGAAATAATAAAATTAAAAAGTGAACTGCAGGGCTATGAAGAGGCCTATAGAAAGGCAAAATATATTTATTGGATGCCGTCAGGGGATTTCACGGCCAGCATCGATTCACAATCCACTGTTGCTCGGTACAAGGGTGCGTTTCCAGACGCGGGTGGTACGCAAGACAAGTTTTTTGGTCCCACAGCAGGCAGCGCTTCAATCACATTATTTAAATACACAATTTCCGATGGCGGACTCGCAACCCTTGAACTAGAAAAAAACAAGCTTGATTACGAAGCTAAAGTTAAAGAAGTGACTCTAAAACGGAACAAGGTTGAAAGGGATATTATCAGGTCTTACTCAAAAATTCGAACTCTCACCGAGCAGCTAGATGTTTCGTTTAGGGGATATCAATTGTGGCAGACTGTTGAACAGTTAATGGCCGCAAGTGCGGGTTCGGGAGGATTAAGCGAATCCGATAAGAACGAAGTAAAGATTCAATTGAATGATGCAGAAAAAGATTTCGGAAATTATGCATCGGCCTTACTCTCGGAGTATGGAGTGTTGAATACACTTCTTGGAGAGCCGCCACAAAAGCGATACAACCTGATCACAGAAGTAAAATATGCTCCACTCGAGTATTCTCAGGAAGATGCACTTGCACAAATCGAGAAGACAAGTCTTGACGGTATTCAAAAGAGGTTCGAGCTTCAAAGCGAAAGAATCTCATCTCAAAAAGAAATCATGGACCTTGGATTCAGGCCCAAACTCGAGTTTGGAGGATTAGTATTTAAGTACAACTTCATGCAAAATTCGAGCGCGTCGACCGGTGTTCCAACAACAGTGACCGCGGGCGACGATAAATCTTCGAACTTCAACGTTGCATTTTCGATGAGTATCTCTGCAAACTTATTTGGTCCCGAGGGCTTTTTCAAACACTTTGCACGCGAGGAAAGGCAACGTAAGCTTCTTGCCAAAGAGCAGGAAATGATCGCTCTGAGATTGTCTTGGCAACAAAAGCTCAACGACTCGTTTAACGCACTCTCAAAAAGTCGAAATGACTTGCGATTAGGTGAAGCGTCGCTCAAAGATGTGACAAGAAATCTTGACCTCTTTCTCGATCGACTTTCCCGAGGTGAAAAAACAAGCGTACGCGATATCAAGGATGCCGTCGGAGAAAGCTTAAAACGAAATATCGACCTTCTTGAAAAGAGACATGAGGCCCTGAGTAAGCGTGTAGATCTCGATGAGCTCCTTGGTGTCGACACAATGAAGCTCCTTGGGGAGACAAGGTTTTGAATAAAGCGAGATTTTTTTATAAAACTACGCTCTTCTTCAGCCTAGAGTTCGTCTGTGGCCAGCTTTACGGAATGGCTTTGGCCCAAACACAGCAACAGGTGAATCGCCAAAAGAATGAGACTCGGCAGAGGTCCCCAGGAGGGTCTACGACTTCATCAAGAGCAAGGGTGAGTCTCTCTGATTCAGAGAACCTTTTAAAGGTTTACCCATTCAGGCCAACAAATGATTTCTACGTCTCTGGGTTCTTGACCGTCCCTCTAAAGACACACCCGCAATCGAATGGAGTTGGTTCTGTGTTTGGCCTGCGTCGAGGTCTTTTTGATTTCTATCTGGGAGCACTCAGCGAGAAGCGCGTCTGGCGGCAACTCGAACAGCGTCCCAATGAGGATAGCTTGAAGGGATTTCGAGAGGAATTTACTGCCGAGGAAATTGATCCTTCAAAAGTCACTCGGAATCTTAATCGTTTCCGTTGGAGTGCTAGCGATCCGTTCTCGTTGTGGTCGATTGACGCGGGTTTTGGTGTTCGGTTTCCTGCTCCATTTCTCCCAGAAAGTTTCTCGTCTCACATAAGCACATTCATTTCGTTTGGCAATTTGACCGACAAACGAACTTCGCTTGTGGAGTATTCAACACGGGGCGCGGGAATACTTTTTCTGGGTTCGTGGAAGACGAATTTCGCTAAACGATTGCATCTGAGAGGCGGTTTTCGCTATTCCGTGTTGGAGGCATCACCCAATAGTTTCAGCGATGTCTGGGAACAGCTCTCCGTGCAGACTCTTGGGTTTGTAAGTGGTGTGGAATGGTTCTTATGAGCAGGTCTATTCTGACACTTAAACTTTTAGGCGTGGGGTTTGTTTTTGCTCTGATGCTGCCGTTAATCGGAACAGTTTCGTGTGGTCATGCAGAGAATGTGTCTCCCCCTAAAATCTCCACGGGCAACGTATTGGGCGACAAGCTTATCAACGCGATGCGTGTTCAACTTAAGGTTCGTCTGTTTTTGAATGAAGATGTCATCGCATCCTATTTAAAGCAGGCTGTGGCATCTGGTGAATCGTTGTCCTTCGATGGACTCGATTTTAGAGCACCACTTTCTTCCGATGCAAAGGCCTACGCGCGAATTGTTTTCGGGCTTATTCGAGAAATTGATAAACTCAGTTCTGTGTATTCCTACGGCAATGCGAGTATTGACGCGCAATCGAAAAAATTGCGTGAAAACATTATCAAGTTGGCACTGACCTACACTCGTGTTTTTACTCAAGCGGATTATGCAAGTTCAGGTAAGAAGGCGGAGCTTGGTTTTGCTACTGCTTATGCTTCCGTTGCTGGGTTTCCTGCCTTAGGTTTATCTGATGCACTCAAGGAAGCAGGACTCAAAGAGATTGAAGCAGCGGTTCTTGCGGCAGTTGCTGCCGCGAAGTGGTCACCGCTTGAATCAGCAACGAACTACCCCGATACAGCTTCGGCTCTGCTCATTGGGTTGAGAGGAATTGAGCTTACTAAGGACCTCAGAATAACGATAATGGGCGATTTCTCGTTAAATTCAGGAAACGTAATTAAGGAACTAGACAAAGACAATGCGGCATTTATTCCTGTAAGAATTCAGAGTGTTATTTCAAAGGCAGCTCTTTACTTAGGCTTGTTAAAAGGCGCCGGATTTACGGGGCAAGAACTTCCGGATGCGGTCGAGCCTCTGTTAGAAAAGTCGATTACTCTCCTTCATGAAATCTCCGCAGAGAAGTTAACTGAATCCACTCTGACTTTTGCCACTCGCATTGTCGACGTCTCTGCCGCATCTCTCACTTCAGTTCAAGCTGAGGAATCACAGCTGTTTTACAAGAAGTTGTCCTATCGATTGATCAAGGACTACAAAGAAAAGGCGACGACTCTGCCAGATGGATTTGCGAGTCAAATTCAGACAACGATGACTGCCAGAATCAATGCCTCAGCTCTGGATAATTCGAGAAAGTCTGCTGCTGTTACTGGGACTGGAGAAGGGGTTATTCAGATTCAGGACGAATTGAATCCACCTGCAGACCCACTCGCTGATACACGATTTTGATGAAAAGATACAGAACGAAACTCTCTTACGTCCGTTCGAATTGTCTCAAAATCATGGATTCAAAATTGGAATGACATGAACGCCGGTAGCCGCAGTCACAGATGCTGCAAGGCATCTGCATTGCTGGTAGCTTCTTGAGCCATCGTCGACCTTCAGTTTAAAGAAATTCGGCTTTGTTGCACTCAACCATCCGCGTGACTCTGCCTTTTGTTTGAAGACCTCGTTTAAATTTGCAGGAGCAACAACAAAACCGCATTTTTCTTTGATGGTGCTCGAGTTTAAGTTTGAAGTGGAAAGCGGCGCAACCGATGTTTCCGTCGCAGTAGCGATATGGTTCAGTAGTTCCGAGCTAAGGTCTGCAGAACTGATTGCAGCAGTCGTTTGGTTGTCGGAATATATTTCATCACTCGATTCTACCGAATCACCCTTCGATTTTTCAGAAACTGCGTCTGAATTTTTCAATTTGACGGTGACAATTGGCTGCGCGATTGGTGGTTGATTTGAGCAAGCGAGAACGAAAAAGAGTATGACAACTGATGTTGCTGTTGATATCGCTTTTGAGGTGTAGATTTTTTTTGTCAGGTTTGTCATAGATTAATCACTCGCCTCCAATGCTACAGGAGTCGAGTTTTAGTGATTCGGATTGTTCTCCAAATTCACAGTCGCCATCTGCTTTTCTTGCACCTACGAGAAGCATACGACACATGTTTTTGCAGACGCTGAGGCTCGGTGTTGTGAATGTTGCATAGTTTTTCCCGGAGACAAGAACTCGGCATGATCTTGAAATCGAGTCTTCTTTAAAAACACCATTCGTGGCGGAGAGGGAAAGTACTCGAATACTTCCAGCAGCAATTTGGTTTTTCGGGCCCTTGATTGACAATGGTTGTGATTTTCCATCAATAGCTGAATCGAAATCTTTCGGTATTCGTCCAACACAATTACCGTCGACCTCTGAACATGTTCCAATCTGTGACGAACCAAGAAACAGCATTGCGTTTTGGAGCTGGGCATTTGCTGGGTCGGTAAGCCGAACAAGAACAGAACTTCCCCTTCCAACGGAGACATCAGTTTTTGTGTCTCCCATTGGTGCTTTGACTTCCAAAGAATAGCCCATAGATGCTCTCAATGCGCGAAATAAATTTAACCTTCTGCCTTTATCAATTTTGGAAGAAAGCGCTGCAAGTTCATCCGATGTATCAAGTACAAGGCGACGAATATCGCTTGATGTTCTTGATGGATCGAGACTCCAAATAAGAGCTACAGCCCCCGCAACGTGTGGGGCCGCCATGCTCGTGCCGCTCATGAATTCGTAGCCTTGAGCAGGCATGCTTATTAAAGTCTGCCTAAAAATTGGCAGGACTGTGAAATCCGGATTGTTTTCGTGCGGTTTGAGAAGCGCCAAGTTCTTTTGCGTCAAGTTACTTGGAAATGTAGACATGATCATGTCTCCGGGCGCTGATATGTGGACATTTTTAGGGCCGAAATTCGAATAGAGCGAGACTTGATTGTTCGCACTGATGGAGCCGACGTTTATTATATTTGGGAGATCGAGCGTGCCGGGGAACTGAGAATTCGCCTCCAGAGAGACATCTACTGCTTCATTACCTGCAGCTGATACAATGATGCCACCCTTCTTTCCAAATGAGTCGACCGTTGAATAACTTGGTGACGTCGGCAACTTGTCTGCGGCAGAGAGAGTTCCTGAGAGTGACATATTGAGTACCTTTACCCCAATAGATTCTGCATATTTGATCGCCGAAAGAATCTCAGATCGCCTGCCCACACCGCATCGATTCATTGATCTAAGCACAATGATTTCTGCCTTCCAGCACACACCAGCAACGCCGATTCCGTTGTTTGCGACGGCGCCAATGGTTCCTGCAACGTGTGTACCATGGCCATGTTGATCTGTTATTAGTCCACTGTCGACCGTATTTGGCTCGGTCGAGAGAAATTCATTTTTTTTGCAATCGGGCTGTGTCAGTGTTTGTTGAGTTGCAAAATTTCGAGAGAGCGCGAGGTTAAGATTTCCCTTGAGGTCTGGATGATTCGCATCGACTCCACTGTCAAGAACCCCGATTTTTATTGCGCTGCAATCACGTTTCAGTGGCCAAGAAGTGTCAGCTTTTAAATTTGCGTCCGGATTGATAGCAAGTAGCGGCGCTATTTCAGCCGGTTCGAATTTAGATCGAACGATGGCACTCGTTTTTTGACCACCAATCGCATATTGGAGCGGCAAAAGCGGATCGTTCGTTGCTTGGTTGATCGACATGATGTCATCGGGTCCGACACTCGAAATTTTATTCGATGAGCGGACTCTTTCCATCGTTTCAAAATACTCTTCAGCGGACTGTGCGCTTATTGTTACTTCCCACAGCGTTGGACTGCCAAGGTTGCGCGCTGCAGTGACTCCTGAATTTTTAAGTTCAGAAATCAGGGTTTCATTCGTTTCTGCATCTGATGTTGTGATGATTAGACTGTCCCCAAGCCATTCACTTGGTTTATTTTTGTTTGAACCTTCTGTTTTATAAACTTGGATGATGGGTCGGTATCCTGACTTCGAGATCCATTTGAACACCGTACTGCTTTGCTTTTCCTGTATGCTGTTTTGCGCGTTGAGGCGCGCTGTACCCGAGTCTGTATTTTGGGGTTTGTTTTGCGGCCCCAGATTATTAGACCCGGTGGGTGTCAGGTGCGTCTTTGGATTTTCTGATTTTGCATTTAGGCTTTGTTTTTCTTCGTCGCTCGCTTCCGAATGTCGCGGTTCAGTGCTTGCGAGCTCGATTGCTTCAGTCGTGTTTTTCATGCGTGTGAAAAACCATGTAGAAACGGCCAACAGAACGGCCAACAGACTTATAGTCCACGCAAACGTTGACTTTCGTTTCATTGTGGTTCCTCGGCTCGCTTAACTTTCACTTCTCGGAATTTTTATCAACGAACTTAACCTGATATTTCAGACCGCTATCCAAGAAATCAATTTTTCAGAGATTTAGTCGATATTGCCTTTTAAAGTTGGGAGCTATGAGGAGTGCAGCGTTGAATTCTTGGATTTTCGTTATTGCTTTCGGTTCTTTGATTGTGTCAGCCTGCTCGGATGGTCGTGAGCCTGCGAGCTGCCAGATTTCGATTACGAACAACGGCTCCGTTGTGTACTGGGACGCGAGCAAAGACGCGTCTACCGCAGAGGACTGCAAGCGCAAAGGCTCTGATGCTTTTTCTAGTTTTTGCACACAAAATGCGTCGTTGTCGTTCGCCGAGAGTGCAAATCTTATCAATAAATTTGAGTGGAAGAGCTCGAAGCCGCGTTTTGGTGAGGCCACAGTCCTTTCTGGCAGTTTTGGCACTTCAAAGTGTGGCGGTGTTCAATAAATTATCTCTTTGTGTTGAATGATTTATGTGCGGCCAGTTTGGTCGCACATTTTTTTCTGTTCGATTGTTTTTTTCTTCGTGTTTTCGCTAAGAAATGGCAAATCTGTCTGCGATTTCTGAATGTGCAGAATATTTTGTTTTGAGTTGCTGTAAATTTAGCTATTGCAACAATAAAAGTACGTAGTTTCGGTAATTTATTTATTTTTTTTAAAGTGCAGAAAAATTGCTCCGATGTGAATGTATAGGCGGCGGGGAAATATTGATTCCGCGACAGTCTACACGAAGAAGGAGCTCCTCATGAGAAATATCATTTTCTTCCCACTTTTTTCACTTATTCTTCAGGCTCAAGGCTGTGGTGCAAAGGACGCCAAGAATGCCATTTCGAAAATTGCCTCCGAGAATCAGTTTGAGTTCGGAGCACAGGCCACGAGCGAAGCCGTCAGTGCAGCAAGCGCCGGTGATAGCGAAGGAGCATCAGGGTTCAGTTTGTCTTTGGCTGACAGTGGTAGTCCCTTTAAATCGGTGACTAGGACGTGTGTTGTGCAGCCCGACAACTCTGCGCTTGTAACTGTCTCCTCTGAAATCAATGTGGACAAGTCGAATTCGTCAGCGAATATATCTCGCACAAACAAGATCTCGGGGACGAGCACTGAAAGTCGTGTATGGAGTCACCCTTCGGGTGTTCAATGCGCAAATAGCGAACGTGCAAAATTAAATTTGAAAACGGACGCAGCGTCCTACGGACTCAAGGTCAAGATCGAGCGCTCGCGTCAGCAAACCATGTCGCAGACCAACCTAAAAAAGAATTCGACTGTTTCCTCGTCACGATCATTTTCGATGTCCGGAGAGCGAGTTATTCAGGTGATTTCCTACAGCGAGGATACTGCAAATGGTGTGTCACTGCAGGAGAAGAAAATCTCAGGCAGTATGAATCGTAATTTTACATTCATCGACAAAAGTGGGCAGTCTCAGTCGGGCAGTTTTTCAACGACAACCGTTGGCGATCCTATGGTTGTGAAGGTGAAACGTTCGATCTCATCAAAAGAAGTCGTGTCGCGCGAGATTGTTTCGGGTGCCCGCAGGAGCACGCTCGCCGATGGTTCTGTCATTGAGCTTGGCTTCAGCAATTTCGTGATGACTGGAGCGGGAGAAAGTTGTGAGGCTCAATCGGGAAGCGTTTCGATTAAATACTTAGATTCTGCTGGAGCAGTCAGTAGATCTGTTCAATGCGCTGCAGACTCTGGTTTACTCTCCTGCACCGACGAGAGTGGTGCGGCGGTTGAGATTGAAAGCCCTTCGTGCGATCCCGCGGATGACAAATAAGGTCCCGTTTTTAGCAAAGAAATTGGGCAGTGGTCTCAAGTTTGCTCTACAAATTCCGACATGCCCCAAACGGTCGGTGTGCCTGACCGTTTGGCTATTTGTTGTCGGAGTGGTTCATGAGATTGTTGAGTCTCGTTGTCTTGGTCATGTTTTCAGTAGGCTGTAAAGTAAAAGCGGTTGATGAGAGCGACCCGCAGACACTTAATGCAAGCTATGGCCGCAAGAAGATTTTTCTTTGGAATAAACGCGTCAAATCATCATTTGATTCAATTCAGCGCAGTTGTTGGTACTACAAAGAGGTTTCACCGAGTCTTGGTCTTTCTGACAATGACGCGATGCTCACCTCATCTAAACTGAACGAGTATGCGATTCATGACGGGCATATTCAAAAGCAACTTCAAAATATCGTTAAAGAGAAGCTTATCAACATGGGGGCCGAATTTGTTCCCTGTGGTTTGGCGACAGTTTCGGTCGCTGCCGCAATCGCGTCTGGCGGGGCATCAGCAATCGCTTTTGGAGTCAGCTCCGCGTGGATGGCAAACAATTGCATTAAGAATTCACTTAATATTGCACGCTATGCAAAAGAGTTTAGAGGCACCTCTGAGGGCATCGCTTCACTGGAAACAAATGAAACACTTTTAGGAACTATATTCCCTGCGAGTAAGGCGGAAACAGATATTTTTCGTGAGGCAATTCGTCGAGCCCGACAGTTAGGACTGGAAGACAAAGTCGCTTGTCCGAAGGCAACTCAATTTGCAGCCGAAATTAAGTCGCAGAAGCATTCCCGATAGGTTCGTCTGGTCGAACACTGTAATGAATCAATTGTGACGTCTTTTAATTGAAGATAATTGTTACACTGCCGGGCTGTCCGCTTCCGCCGGTGCCTGCGGAATAGTGTGGATCGTTTCGATTGACTGCGAGTGCACCTGTCGATGAACCGTTACTACCGTTCATAGAAACGCGGCTTGTCGTATTTGGATGAAGAAATCCAGAACCACCGCCACCACCTGAGCCCGTGCAATTGCCCGAGGTCACATCTCCAGAGCCCCCAAGCCCACCATAAAACCCAGCCCCCCCGCCTCCGCCTCCGGTGCCCTGATTTGTGATTCTTCCGCCGCCTGAGCAGCCATGGGATTTCTCGGTCGACCAAATAATGTTGTTACAGCCACCAATGAGCGTTGCTCCGCCGCCTCCAGAAATTCCGCCCGCAGCAGACATTTCGCCCGCTAAACCAGAAGAATTTCCGCCTCCGCCACCACCGCCTGAACCCGATTGTCCAGCACCGCCTCCGCCGCCGGCCATAACAACGAGGTCATTGTCATAATAAACTGAGGATGATTGTCCTCCGGGACCCGCACCAAATTCAGAGAGTCCGACTGGCGATCCAGACGTTGAATCACCAACCAAAATGATTATCTCTTTGTTCTCTGTCACCGTTAGCGTTCCCTGTGCATAGCCTCCGCCTCCACCGGATCGAACCCCAGATGAGCAGCCGGCGTTGTTTTCCCCTGTCCCGTCGCCACCAGCGCCCCAGACTTTAACTGTGATTGCTGTTGTGCCGTTTGGAACCAGCAATGAATACCGACCAGCGATGGAAAATGTTTTTGGTGACTTGTCTGATGGGAGAGCGTTAAAAAGAGGAGAGACGAGCGTTCCGTTTGCCATTTTGACCGATAATTTAAATGAATACCTTCCACCAATAGCGAAGGGGCTCTGTGACAAATCAAATGCACACTTCGACACCGACGCAGCAGAAAAAGCACCTGTCGTTGAAGAACTCTGGATTCTGTCACTGCAGCTTTCGAAACCTTGAAACACGGTTGCCGAAGCTGGTAATTTTTGTGGATCTCCATCCCACGCAGAAATCTCTCTTTCTGCAGATGATTTTCCTGCAATAATTGTAATGATTCCAGACTGTGTTTGTGCATTTCCCCACATAAATTGAGCGCGGCCTTCTGATCCGTTGAACTGAACATCTCGCCAGATTTCAATTTGAGTTGAGCTTGAACCTGTCGGTGTTGGCAGTGAGACTGTTGTGAGTGCCGGCTTATCAGAAGGTCCTGCATTAATGATGCTGTCAGTTAAAAGTATTCCGATGCGTCTTGTGAGTTCACGAACTTCTGCACCTGCACTGCGCGCGGCTTCGATGAGGGGTGCAATGTCTGTTGGAATAACCCACTGAGTACTGAGTTCCTTGTTAGCGACATTGATCTTGAGCGTGGGCACACTCTCTGGGATTTTGCTGACAGGAACAGTGAATTCACCTTGGTCATTTGTTTTTGTCTTGTAATCTGTTTCCACAACGGTAACCGAGGTTTGCTTTGCGCGACTGCCGTCAGGTAAATTTAAAACCCCCGTAAGGAAAGAACCTGCAACGGGCACGGGTGGAATGACGGTGTCTCCGACAGTTGGGTTTTTTGGGGGCGTCGACGTTCCTTCGGCAATTGGCTTTTTGGATGGTGTCATCGTTCCAGTGCGAAACGTAGCCGCGCCCCCACACGAACCGGTGAGGATCGCATTCGAAAGAAGAAAAATTTGAGTTTTCAACTTCATGTTGCCATCAATAACCCTTATTTATGGTTGCTATGTCTCCGGGACTGAAGTGAAATATTTTTGAATTGAGTTCCGGGTTATATTCTTCACGACTCGTTGCGAATCTGCAGTAGTTCATTATCGAGTTTCTATCGTATGGCGTGACAGCACGAGCGTCCTGAGGCAGTCCTGGACGACGCAGGTCTTCATTAAAAAGGTCGCACTCGCTTTCGGGATGCGCATGCTCATGGCGCAGACCCACAGCGTGTCCGAATTCGTGAAGCGATGTAGATAATGCATAATTCATGCGGCCTTGTGGAGTTAGCTTATTCAGGCGCGCGACAGCTCCGCTGTGTCTTCCGAGTCCTGATGTGTTAAGAACGATACCGTGCGCATCGCCTCTCAAGAATTTTCCCCAATCGCGAACTCTGGGATTCCCCGGCCTGTCTCCAAACGACATCTTTGCAGCAAGGCTTTTGTTCGATTTGAGCAGAGATTGAAACGCAGGGTCATCGTAGACGACCACTCCAATATCAAACTGTCCGTTCAGTGAATCACAATTTTTCCATCCTTTTTGAATCCGCAAGCGCTGAGTGTTGGCAAAGTTGGTAATGACATGATTTTCGACATCCTTCCGAAATTCTGCCTGCGAGGAATGGCTCGACGACCAGCAGACCACGAGCGGTTTGCCTGATTGCCACAGTGTAGATTGCTGAACGAGAACTCCCTGAGCTCCAGCGTCTGTGCTAGAGGCGCCCTCGGGCTGGGCTTTACCGCCCAATTTTCCACATGCGACGACCCAACCTGTCACAAGGACCGAAGTGCTCACCAAGAGATTCCTCTTGCTCCGTTGGCTTTTATTTAACAATATAAAAAGATTCATGTTATTCCCCGATTAAATCTGCGGAATTTACTGCAAGAACGAGTATCGGAGTTTGGCCAAAATCACTGAAGAGTGTGCGTGAGCCGAGAATTAAGTCCCCAAAATGATTAGGGCCGAGGATCCTAATGAAGGATCCTCGGCCCTTTGCAGTTTGTAATCTAAGACTACAAGCTAGGTGTCACTCAGTACGGACACTCGCAGATGCTTTGCGGATAACACACAGTGCCATTGGGTCCCGCGCTGCATCGGTTTTCGACGCGACAAACGGGCCAGCGGCCTTCATAGCGGGTTGTGATAGCCACAGGGAATTTGAACGACTTGACTTCAACAACGCGTCCGCCGTCGGAGTAGGTCACTTCAAAATCATTCATGCCTTCTGCAACAGAGAAGTATCTTTGGCCATGGTGCGAGCGTGGGAAGAAATCGATTTTTTCCGAGCGTCCACCCGACTTATACTGGCGGTCGGTGTATGGATAAGGGTCGTTCGACATGCCGGGAGTCACGTTGACAATGCGCACACGGCGGCCTTCGACTGTAGGCATTTCGGGATCAAAAAAGTAACCGCGCACAGGCTCAAGACGTGAACCAGGACAAGCGCCGGTGAAGACCACGTTCTCCATGAGAATTGCATCTGTCCGAGGACCCGTAGGTGTATCGGTCACGAAGCCGGGAGAAGCAAAAGCAAAACTCGAAACCAATCCTGCAACCAAAGCAACAAGGCGTGTCATGGGCACCTCCAAAGTGTTCACGTCGACTGTGCTGTCGGGCGTAGCACTCGTCTGACCGCGTTTCAATGAAAAAAAACAGAGTCTAAAAAGAAACAACTTCAGGTCTGAAAGCGTATTAAAATCCCAATAAAACCGGTGTGATAAAAGCGCGCCAAACGCGAAGCGTCAATCACTGTCCAACATGGTTTAGGGCAATATTCTTGGCATGTCCCCTCCGATCATCTCGGGCTATCTTTGATCAACCGAAAACCGAACTAAAAATCCAGTTGAGCTGCCTACAGAGTCGTTGAATGCGGAGGCCAGAATCATGATACGCATGCTTTCCATAATTTCAGTACAATTTGTGCTGATTTTTGCACTGACTGCCTGCAAAAGAACGCAAACGGCCTCGGTTCAAAGCGAAATCTCGGGACCTATCATTCTTCCCTCTGAGAATCCCATCGTCCTCACACAGGTTGGGCAAGCGGCAATCAACAATGCTGCCGACATTATAAAGACGAGCACTGATGTGATGCTCTACAATCAAGATCATAAATTTAAGCCCGTCGATGTGATTATCGACCCCGATGGCAGCGAGCACGTGCGCTTTCACAGAACCTACAAAGATGCTCCTGTTCTTGGCGGCGACCTTGTAACGCATCGTCTTAAGAACGACCCATCGAAACGCATCAGTGTTGCATCATCAAATATTATTGATGTCGACGTCACTGAATTGGTCTCAAAGGAACGCGCAACTCAAATAGCGTCGGCTGCATTTCAGGGAAAGTATGTAGGCACGCGTTCAGCACGGAAAGTTATTTTTAATGCGAAACAGGAGCCGCGAGTTGCCTGGGAAATTATCCAATCGGGAGTTTCGGCCAGAGGATTAATGATCGAAAAAAAGATCTTCGTCGACGCGCGCAGAGCGATTGTGTTGGCACAATGGGATCATCTTCAAAGTGTGGCCGCGCAGGGCCAAGGCTTTCACTCGGGAACCGTGAATCTCAATGTCACAGCATCGGGCTTACAATTTCTTCTTAAAGATTCAACGAGAGGCAATACACTCACAGGTGACTTGGTGCAGACCGAGAGCGCTGATGTTCCACCTCCAGTGAGTTCTCCGACCACACTGTTTGGCGATGGAAATTTGAATCCAATGAGCCTTGCCGTAGATGCTCAATTTGGTGCGTCTATCACGTGGGATTACTTTTTAAATATTCACAGCCGCAAGGGAACAAACAACGACGGGCGCGGAGTCAAATCGCGTGTTAACTATGGAGTCAACTATGGCAACGCGTTTTATGACCCGCTGTGCGATTGCGTGACCTATGGTTCCGGCGACGGGCAATTCCTAAATGCCACCACGGCACTGGATGTCGTTGCACATGAAATCAGTCATGGTCTGACAACTCATACGGCCGACCTTCTCTATTGGAGCGAATCAGGCGGTCTGAATGAAGCAACGAGCGATATTTTTGGAGCTATGGTTGAGTTCTATGCGAATATTCCAAGTGACCCACCTGACTATATTTTAGGAGAAAAAGTTGTTGTTCGAGAGACTCTGGGCGAAGGCCTGAGGTTCCTGTACAACCCAAATCTCGATGGATTTTCTCCCAATTGTTACACCGATGCAGTCGCAGACATGGAGGTCCATTCATCATCGGGCATCGGGAATCATTTCTTTTATTTGCTGGCAGAAGGATCTAATCCAGCTTCACCACTTCCTCCTTCGCCAACCTGCAACAACTCTCAGCTCAACGGCATAGGTCGGCAAAAGGCGGCGCGAATTTGGTATCGAGCGCTGGTCACCTACATGACCTCGACGACAGATTATCGGGGAGCGCGCTTGGCGACGATTAGAGCTGCAAACGATTTGTTTGGCAAAGCCTCGCCTGAATCGACAGCTGTGGCTTCGGCTTGGGCCGCTGTTGGTCTAAACTCAAATTTTAAAATTGAAGCCATTCCGGATCAGATGATTCAAACTGGAAAGCGGCACTCAATCGAGATTGTTGTTCAAAACGCTAAAGAAAATTGCGCAACCGAGCTCAAGGTGACGTCCAGCAACAAAGAACTTATTCCCCAGTCAGGTCTTGTGGCTTCACGTTTTGCTCCAAGTTGTCTGCTCACAATTCAGCCTGTGGCGAATAAGCGCGGGCAGAGCACAATCACATTGAACTATGGTCAAGGCGAAACAGCGGTCAGTCAGAGTTTTCTCGTCACCGTTGCAGACATCAACGTTCCTCCTCAAATCACCAACATTCCTGATCAGTCTATTCAAGAAGACACGACTTTGAATGTGAACGTGAAAGTATCCGACAAAAATGACCCGCTGAATTGTGCAAAGAATTTGGATGCAACTTGGGACAACCCTGCACTTTTGGATCCACGCGGATTATCGTTCCGCGGAACCGCTCCTCATTGCACTCTTGTTTTGCGTCCTTATCCGAACGCAAACGGAAAGACCAAGGTGACGGTGACTGTAAAAGACCCAAGTGATGCAGCAGCAACAGATTCATTTAATCTGACCGTTGTACCGGTCAACGATGCTCCGAATATCCTCTCCATCAAGGACCAGAGGTTGTTATCGAGCACGACGCTTATCGTGAGTTTGAAGGTTGTCGATGTCGATAATCAAATACAGTGTGCAGCAGTTAAGGCTACGAGCTCGAATCAGTCGATTGTCAAAAACAGCTCATTAACGGTTTCCGGAACTGCGCCCAACTGTCTTCTCAAGATTGTACCGCTGAAAAATGGAAACGGTGCGACCGTAATTAAGCTTGATGTCACAGATGGAAAACTCAAAGGCACCAGAAGTTTTAAGGTGAATGTGACCCGCTGAAGTCAAAAAATCTTATTTTTATTGATTTGCACAACTCACACAGCGCCCCTCAAGTACTATTTTATGGGATTCCATAATGAACCCAGGGGGTGTGAGTTTATCGAGATGACCGGGACAACCGCCCACAGGATAAACTCTGTCGCAGCGTGTGCATAAAAAGTGATGGTGGTGATGAGTGCCTGCTCTCTCATACCGTGGAGTCGTTCCGGGAAGATCGACGTGAACGATTTCGTTTTGTTCGAGCAGTGTTTTGATTCCTCGATAAACCGTGGCAATTCCGATGTTTGGTTGAATGGAGCTTGCAGCCTCAAACAACTCTTGGGCGGACATAGGCCTGTCCGTGTGTTTGAACAGCCCACGAATGAGGTTTTGTTGTTGGGTTGTGCGTTTTTCGAGTTTCTCTGATTTGTCCTGATTCATCTTTTTACCCGTGCAACTTTCACTCGATGTCCGTATGAGCTCAGCGGGAGCCTAAGCCCGCTGTACGCTCTTTTCGGAGTGCTTTAATCTCGTCAAGTGCCGAACGAATTTCATCGGACTCTGCACCACCCATTCCAAGCTGTTTCTCGCGTATTCTCAGCGCACGTTCAAGTTGGTCTTGAGCAGAGTTGAGATTGAGACCTGTCGAGAGTTCGAGACGACCCGAAATGTTCAAAAACGTCGCCTCCCATGCAATGAGTCCCGATTCCTCAGCAACCTTTAATGCATTTGCTAAAACAACACGAGCCCGTGGAGCGTCGTTCGTTTCAAGTAGAGATGTGACGTAAAGGTGATGAGCTTCGCACATCAGGAAACGTTCATCAGGGAAATCTGCAAGCGCATTGATGGCGATGCGAAAGAGAGGAAGAGCGGAGTGCACGCGTCCACATTCGCGGTACGACAAAGCGAGTTGGAAAGATTCCATCGCAGCAGCAACGAGATCTTTTGAACTCATTTCGAATATCCTTTGTTGCTGCGCTTTAATGCTTTCATCGCTGCAATCTATTTCACTCTCTTCGGCCATCGGCGGAAGCCAAGCTGGCAGCGGATCTTCAAAAGTGGCCCACAAGCTCTCGCCCAGTTTCAGTTCGGAATCGGTTAGAAGGCACGCATTCAGTTTTTTGCGCATGTCGTCGTGGTCCATGTTTTGACCAATCACCACGAATTCCTGACACCGGTCGCCCCATTGGCTATCCCACTTGGCTTCAACCTCGAGACGCTCCTCTGGAGAGAGAACCCAATCCTCGCGTGGAGTCAGAGCAAGCCAAACTCCTGCGGGCTCCATGCGAATGCTCCCCCCTGCTTGACCCCATTGAGTGACAAAATCTGAGCGTGTAGCGAGCCAAATGAATCCTTTTGAACGCACAACGGTCTCTGACTGATTCTCAAAGAAATCGGCAAAACGAGCGGTATGAAAGGGTCGTGCAGCGCGGAAAACAAAGCTTGAAAATCCGTATTCGTCTTTTTCAGATGTCTCCGCTCCACGCATGGTTTTGAGCCACCCGGGCGCCTGTGAGGCTTTTTCGAAATCAAAAAGACCGGTGTTGAGAATATGCTGAAGTTCAACTTTCGAATTCGTGGTTGGAAGCACAACGGCTTCAGGGTTCAAGGTCCGAACGAGACCCACGACATCTTTAAGTTCCTCGTTCGAAACAAGGTCGGCTTTGTTGACGACGACAACATTCGCAAATTCAACTTGGTCCGTGAGGAGGTCTGATAAATTGCGTTCGTCTTCGTCATTGAGAGCTTGCCCTGCTTCAGCGAGAAGCGCCGCCTCTTGAAACTGCCGCTTGAAGTTAAATGCATCAACGACAGTGACCATTGTGTCGAGTCGGGCAAAATCAGAGAGTGATTTGCCGTCATCGTCCGCAAAGGTAAACGTTTCGGCAACGGGAAGTGGCTCCGAGATTCCTGTGCTTTCGATGACCAGATAGTCGAAGCGTCCGTCTTGAGCGAGACGTTTGACCTCGATGAGTAGATCTTCGCGAAGCGTGCAGCAGATGCAGCCGTTGCTCATTTCAACCAATTTTTCTTCAGTGCGCGCGACTCCCACAGCACCCGACTTCACCAGTTTCGCATCAATGTTGAGTTCGCTCATGTCATTCACGATGACCGCGACCTTGAGGCCGTGTGGTTGGTTCAGAATGTCATTCAACAAGGTCGTCTTTCCTGCTCCAAGAAAACCGGAAAGAACTGTCACTGGAAGTTTGTTTATCATGAGAGTCGCCTTTACTTACGGATTACAGAGTCACTGCACCGGAGTCTTTTTTGATGGTTGTTCCACTTTGCTTGTCGCCTGAAAGCACCTGAACGTTCAGAGTTTTAAGCGCCTTAAAAACCTGAGTCACAGCAAATTTCACTGAAGTTCCGGCAACTGGTTTGCCGCATTCGAATTTAAATGTGGCGTGGACCTCGCTGTGCGTGCCTTTTTTGTGCGAATGCTTCTTGGATTTGTTGTTTTCTTTTGCAGGTTCGTCGTCTGTGACGAAGGGTTTCACATCTGTGCTGACGACCTTGCAATTGAGCGCTGGATCAAGAACAAACATTTTGTCTGCGTTCAATTTTAGCTTCTCGACAGCTTCGTCACGCTTTTTAATTTCTTCTGGTTTTTTTGCTTCGTGTTCAAATCCATAAATACCATCGGAAGGACTTTCGAGCGCAATTGTGACCGTATTGCCTTCGCCCACAATATTCACCTGTGCTTTGCCGTGCTCGTGCGCTTTGTGGCCCTTTCCACCTGCAAACGCCAGTGAGGGTGCAACAACGAGACAAAGAATTGCGGTCTCCATTACGCGCGCCGATTTCGTTTTTAGCGTGTGTTCCATGACTGCTTAATCCTCCATGAATGGAATGATAATGAATTATCGCTAGTGCTGATTTATAGCTCCGTCAAGCCTTTCTTTCCGGAAAAAAGTTGAACAAATTGAAAGTGCTGCCGTCGAAAAACAGATAATCGGCACTGTGGGTAGATGCGGGAGTCCCAGAGAGGCGAGCATTCCCAAAGGGGCACCGAGTGCGGCGCAAATGATACACAGACGAATGTGTCGCCGCGCTCCTGATGTTGGACGAAGCGCAAGGAGTGTTGTGGGCAGAAAAAGCAGAGCGCACGTCAATAGGAAACCGGTTGCCCAAGTGCTCATCGCGATTAAGGCGATGAAAAGAATATGATCCCGCACCGCATGGCTTTTCGGGTGTCTCAACATCAGTTCTTGGCGAAAGGTTGAATGCATAATCTTATCTTTATTTCGCCACGACAGCAGAATAAAAAGAACGCAGGCAGTTGAAATTATCAACAGGTCGATATTGGTTAACGTCGAAACATCGCCAACAAGAGAGCGTGCAAAATGCGCTTCGAGAGTTGGCTGGCTTGCAATCAAAATTTGTGTACTTGCGAACAGGAGTATCCAAAGAGCAAAAAGAGCATTTCCTTTTGTTTGATCCATTCGACTTTGAAAACGAGCAGCCAACCATCCACCTGTGAGAGCTCCTCCGCATGCACCAACAAGGCTCGTGATTACAGTTCCGGCAGAGCTCTCAAGACCCATGTAAAAAACCAAAATAAACGTAAGCAGGCTCCCGATTTCCGCACCCTGAGAGGTGTTCAGGCTCAGGAGGGTCTTCTCTCGCGCTGCGAGATGTGCCCCGGAATAAGAAAGCGTCGCCGCCAGCACCGCGAGGACAGGCAGACTCCAACCGTAGACTTTCAAGATCTCAGTAAAGGTCATTGTCATGTGTCTTTCTTTGAAACTCGACGGTGGTCACGTTGATTCGGTTTGAGTGTGAGGGTGATGCATGTCTCGCCCAGCTGTTCCGAAAGCAGGGGTGTTTGATTGTGCGACACAAGAAAAAGCGTTTTTTTGACAAAATTGCTCTTAAGACTGTGATCGAGAATTGCGTGTTCGATAGCTTCTGAGGCTATTTGGTCGAGATGATTGAAGGGCTCGTCGAGGAGAAGAACTTCTGCACGACTGCGCAAGGCTCCTGACATGAGCGCGCGCATGCGCTCTCCTCCACTCGCATTGTTCCACATGATGCTTTTCGTTGTTTCAGGAAACCAAGGTTGGTCTTGAGTTGGTATTAACTCATCTGTTGTCGCATCTTCTTCTTGGATCTTCTGGGTTGTCATTGATAGGAGCTGGGCAACTTCGGCGAGAGAGTAGGGAAGTAAAGTTTTGGGCGCATGAAGTTGCGAAAGCAGAAGAGTTCGTTTGGGGTTTGGTTGGAACTTTACTGTTCCAGAAAAACTTTGCTTTTGCCCATTGAGAAAATCCAGAAAGCTAGATTTTCCTATGCCATTGATGCCAGAAATTAGAACCACTTTGCCAAAGGGAATATGAATGCTTATGGGTTCAAAAAGCATGCGTCCGTTTTTGAACAGGGAGAAGTTTTCACACTCAAAGACAACTCTGTCTTGTGTCATGACGAACCTACTTGGTGTTTTTGACAGAGGTGTTAGAAGAGTCGATGATTTGGTCGACTATTCCTGTGAGAAGATTTCTATATGCGTCCTTGTCTGTGAATGATGTCATTGATACCGGAACGATCTGAACTTTCACGCCGCTGAGTTCTTCAAATTTGCGTGCAACAGATTTCGACGCATGAGTCGATGCAAGAACAGTTCGTATATTTTCTTTCCTGACAAGATCCGCCACTTTAACAAGGTGTGGTGCCGAGGGCTTAATACCGGGTTTGTCTTCAATCTCAGCTGCGGATTGCAAGCCAAGACTTTGAGCGAGATAATTAAATTCATTATGGTATTGCACGAAACGAGCCTTTTCTTTCGTCACTCCTGCCTTTTCGAGTTTCTTTTTGAGGTCCTCCTCAAGCGAGCTCATCGTTCTCTTAAGTGCTTCGTAATTCGCTTGAAAGATTTCACGGTTCTCTGGCCGCAGTGTGTTCATAATTAACAGAACTTCTTGCGCAGCATGCGCAAACGTTTTGGGGGAAAGCCAGAAATGTGGATTTCCGTTGGGGTGCACGTCTCCCATGCTTCTGTCGACGCGACCTTGTGGTTTGTTCAATGGCTCAACTTTTCTTCCCAATTCGCAGTGGCCAGTTCCACCGGGTTGGATTTGTTTTCGTCCCGTCTTCTTGAGAACTTTGGGCATCCAGCCCAATTCCAAATCAAGACCAACAACACAGACGATATCTGCCTTCATGAGGCGTGAAACGTAGTCGGGCCTCACGTCTACAAAATGCGGATCCTCTCGACCCGAGAGCAGGCTATTGACCTCTACGCGATCGCCCCCAATCTGGCTGACAACCCATGCAAGATCTGTTGTTGAAGTCACAATATTGAGGCGCTGGTTCGCATCCGCTCGCTGAAATGGAAATAAGGTCCACAGAAAAAGAATCGTAGGCATGATTCGGATGGAAGATGCGAGAGAGTGTTTCATTGGCAATGTCCGTAAATTTTAAAAGTCATGGGCAGGGTGTTCGCCAAGTATAAAGGTTGACTGTAATTCAACCTTTGAATTTTGCACTTTTCGCGTCGAGCGTGAATCAGTTTCAAATTCCCACGCGTATCCTATTCGGAATGTTGAAAATTCGCTTGGTTTGTAAGTGAGAGTCGGAACAAGAGCTTCAGATTGATTCGCAATGGTGCTTCCCAAGGCATCTTTCAGGTCAAGAACTTGAAAAGAGTCGTAGCGGATCCCAAGATCAAGCCCGTCGTAAATGTTCGCTTGCGAAAAAAGATATGCTCCCACGGCCTTTTCGGATTTTCCTTGGTCAGGCGTGAGGATGCGGTGCCAGATCTCTCCTTGAACGAATGCGCGGAGAGTTCGTCCTTCACGCCACTTTGTCGTGAGGTCGAGGCCGACAAGCTGAGTCCTTTCGCTCTTTGAGTCCGTGCGTCCCAGATAATTAAGTCCGAGCTGAATGCCACTGTCGGCATTTAGGGACGTGAATGTTTGTGTCCTTAAATAGTGCGTTGGAACGAGTGGGCGTTCGCCTGCAGTGTGGGCATGGCCATAGGTCCACCCCTTACCGACTCCGAGCGTGAGACTCAGCGGAAAACTGATTGGTGCGTTGGTGGTTGATTCGATGATCAGATCCCCTACGCCCTCCTTATCAAAGAAAGTGGCGTGAACTTTTGGCGCAGAAATAAATGGCCAGTCATGTTGATGTGTGGAGTTCAGTTTTCCAAGTGAAAGAAAAGCTTGTCCGAGTTTGATGTTGGTGAAAGGAATTATTTTAGATGATGATATTGTTGCTTCGTGTAACTCAAAAACAGAGAGTCCATTCTCGGGGTGGGCTGCGAGGCCCAATCGTCCGTCAAAGTACGGGTCAATTGGACCACTGAGATAAATTTCTGCACCTCGGACTTGTCCTTCGTCCGCAATTTTCTTTTTGTCGCGTCGATACGCTTCAGCGGTGATGTCGACGGCGATTAAATGTTTGAGTCCTGCGTCATCGGCTCGAGCGGTATTTACAGGCACGAATAATGTGACGGAGAATACAGACATAACGCCAAGAAGTGTTGCGTCGTGCAGCCGTTTGGTGTGCATGGAGAGTTCCTTCTCATCATCCGAGACAAGTCATTAATCGTGTTCGTACTTGGTGTCCGAGATTGTGACATTCGAAAGTGTCGCTTTGCTCAGGCTTACACCCCAGAAATTTTCCGCACCTTGACCCGCCGAATTGCCATCGCTTTCCGTGTTGAAAAGTGCGTTCGATTCGGTCGGTGTAGATTCGGTTCCATTCCAAACCAAAATATGAGCTGGAGACTCGTCATTGTGAACATCGATGGCAACCGAAATTTGCGATGATGCATTAACCGAAAGTGTTTTCTCGGTCGACGTGTCTTGTTTGTGCGTTGTTTTGATTTTCAATTCACTGCCGGTTCGTGAGAAAACGATGTTGATTCCATTTTCGAGAGTTGCAGAGGCGAATGTCTTAACACTCAGAGTGCCACCATCATCCACTGAGAAGGTCAATGCGAGGTTCTTCCCTCCGGCTTTGCTCTCGGCGAGTGGCAGCTTTGCAATTGCATCGCCAGTTCCTTTGAGAGTGGTGCCTTCGAAAGAAAGGCTCGTGTTTTGCAGAATCTTGAAATCGAGAGTTCCGACTTTACCTTCAACCGCGGCAGGCGTCGTTGAGGTGTCTTTGCGGCATCCTGTTTGGGTCATTGTAGTTGCAAGTGTCAGAATTGAAATGAAAAACACTCGTGAAAACATATTTTTTTCCTCCGTGAAGAGGTTTGATAATGCATTCTCACGAAATAATCAAAAGTTGGTTTAACGTATCGGAATAACAGCTAAGATTGAGTAATCTTAAAGCCCTGATGACAGTCAAGAGAAGTAGTCATCAGGGCGTGTGTGAGGGATTAGCGGGGAAAGCACGTCTTCTTCATGAATTCTGTAACGGAGGGGGTCATACGCTTATCGTTTGGAGCACCGATGAGCTGATTGACGTCGCTGTGACTCAAACCTTGTGCGTTGATGACAGACACTGAGTTCGATTTGCTCTCGAGTTCTCTTTTGAAGGCCTCAACCTGACCATGGCGCTCGGCATTTCCGCGTTTGACAAGCTGGAAACTGGGCCCGTTCACTTGAATATGATTAATGGGCGATGCGGCAGCCCAGACAGTTGGGTCATCACCAAATGCGTTGCGATAAAGCGCGCGTTGGCTTGCATCTGGGTCTTTCATGAGTCTTGGAATATCGTATCCCTCAATATCGTAGCTACCGACACAGCGCAGGTGTTCCGGATTCCATTGGCTGTGTGTCTTGCTGATATAGGTTTGCTCAGTTCCCACCAAGGCTGCGAGATGTCCGCCTGCGGAGTGGCCGAGCAACGCCAACTGCTCGGGATTGCCTCCATAGGCTTTAATGTTTCTGTGAACCCATGCCACAGCTGCACCAACATCGTTTGGATGATCGGGGAACATTATCCGGCCGGGTAGGAGGTTGTCGTTCTTTGGAGATAGACGGTAATTAACGCTGACGAATGCATAACCCAAGCCAGTAAAATACTCGGGCTTGTGTTTCATTTGAGATTTGTCGCCTGTTCTCCATGCACCGCCATGCACGAAGATCACCACGGGAACACCCTGACAAGGGTTCATGACTTTTGGCATGTAGATGTCTAACGACTGCAGATTTGGATCGATGCCACTGAGTTGTTGATATTGAACGTTCATGAATTTCTTTTCTCTGAGAGAAGGTCTACCGCACTGTTTCACAAGTGCGAGTTCTTCCACGGTGGGTGCATCAGGTGTATAGACCCAAGATTTGTCGCCTGCCTGAGCTTGACCATCACCACAGGCGGTCACACAGGCTGAGAGTGCACTGAACGCGGCGACTACAAACAAACCTGAAATCTTTTTCATGACTCACCCCTTTTTTCCCTCTGCGGATAGATTTCCGCATTTGAAGTACTTATCGGCATTTTTCTGCAAATCTTTAGTGTGTTTATTCTCAATAGAAACAGTCATTTAGTAAAACACGTCAAAAATAAATAAGTTTTTTCTGCACATCTAAAAAGCAGTCAAATACTCCAAGACAGTCGGAGTTGTCTTCACTCGAAGTCAAGACAATTCATCTTTCAGGATAGGTTTATTTTCTCGAGTCCACTGGCGGAAAATAACTGAGGCACCGCTGACAGTTTGTCTGCGGTGCCTCTGAGTGCTTCTCTATTTGGAGCGGCTTATTTCTTGAACTTAACGTCCCCAATGAGAGTGCTAATGTCGCCTGCACAGTTCGAACGTTCGGGGTACTCGGCGACATGTGGCTTTCCGTCTTTCTTTTTGAACTCAATTCGTGTTGGACAATAGATTCTCAGACCTTTGCCGTCTTGAACGCTGTTTGGGCTCGAAACAATCTTCATAATCTGCCAACCTTCCGATTTCGCTTTGGAGATTAATGGATCGCCACCCCTTGTTGTTTTAGGAATCAGGAACACGTCTCTCATGGCTTGGCCCGTCATGGCGGCAATTACGCCGTCGGCCAGCGCCAGACGAACGGCAATAAAGAAATATTCATCGTTGCGAACCACCGACACCTCACCGGTTCTACCATCTGCTGTTCGGAATTCTACATTCGGATTCATAATATGACTGAACTCTTTAATCACCATATCGCCTGGTTTTTGCGCAGTAATCTCGAATTCACCGTTGCTGTTCGTTGTTCGCTTGACGGCCATTGCGTCGGCATCAGAACTCGATTCGCCGGGGCGGCACCCAGACACAAACAAGAGACTCGCACCCATAAGCAGCACAGAAGACACAACATTTTTCATTCGATTTCCCCCGCATTTTAGGGTGAGATCGGAAGATTCTCGGTCGACTTAAGAACTATTTGTCGTTAAATAAATGCGTGATGATTTTAACGGTTTAAGTGTCACCAGAATGAGCGTTGTTCGTTATTGGCTAAGGTTTAAAGAGTTGCAGCAAATTCACCACGCTGCCTAAACCAGCGATAATATACCACTGCACCGACACACACCGATGCTGCCGAAAGTACGACCATCCAATGGAATTGTGCGTGCTCCGGAACGAGCGTTCCTGCTCCGTAGAGGATGAGAGTGGCAAAGCTCGTTAATGCAGATGCAACACCATTCACCTGACCTCGTTGGCCTGCTTCGATTGTGCGTTGTCGGATTTCCATCTCTCCCAACGAAAAACCGTACAGGCCAATTCTGGAAATCAAAACCAAGCTCAAAAATACAATCCCATCCAGAGCTCTATTGTAGAAAAATGGAATCGCGATAAGGAGAGTGACTGCCTGCAATGCGATGAATGCAAGAGACCCTCGAATGACTCCCAGACGCCGCACAACAAAAGGAAAGGTCAACGTTGCTAGCAAACCAAAGACGGCACCAGCACCACGGAAGATTCCCAAACTGACTTCAGAGAGCTCCCATCCACCCTTGAGAAAACTTGTCAGAAGCACGCCATGGGGGCTGAGCGCGGACAACCACAAAAATGCGTAGGCCAGCATTGCAGCTGCGGAGGAATGACTCCAAAATTCACGCCAACCCATTACAGTTTTTGAAATGAGTCCACCTGAAAACTTGGATGCAGACAGAGGCAACTGTTGAAGCGACTGCGCACGATGAAAGACTCGCCTGAGAATTAAAATTTCAGGACCAAACGAAATGACATTCCACAAAACGACAAGCTGAAACCCAAAAAGCGGATTGCTTTGAGTCGACAGTGCGAGAAGTACTCCAGCGACCACGGGCGATAGCACTTCGGTCAAAAGATCGATCTGTTTCAGACGACTATTCACCGTCGAGAGTTGATCGGGCTCGACCAGTGTGGGGATCCAATCGTTACCCACGGCGATATCCATAAGTCCTGAACCGAGGGTGGAGAAGATGGAAGAGATTACGACTCCACAAATCAGCATCCCATCGATGCCAAAGTTGAACTTCGCTGACGAAGAACTCTGCGCAGCTAGAAGGCTATGGATGCATGCGGCAGCAGCAACAACACTCACAAGCTGGATTACTGTTCCGAAGTATGCGGTGAGATTTCGTTTCCACCGGTCAATCAAGTTCGCAATTATTGGCTGTAAAAGAAATTGGCCGAGTTTGGTGGCGAGGAAGATGGTTGCGATCAGTGAAAACCGTTGCGGAAATAACATTACGAGTGTCACGGGCAGTGCAAAGTCCCATGCTTGGTCACCGGAACGTGTTAGAAGGCGGCTCAGAAGGATTTGATTGTGCAGGCGCATGGGGCATCTGTAGATTTGAAAGCAGGTTAATGAAAAGTATCTATCATAGTAAAGGCCTGAACGTGACAGTCTCGTTAATTAATTAATATGAATCACTCTTTGATTAGATTCTTGCTTCGCATTTGTGCAGTGAGTGACATCAGGACACGCGGATTGTCGTCTTCGT
>CAYWSV010000004.1:0-12813 GCA_964460155.1 uncultured Oligoflexia bacterium
AATCGAGCAAGAAATCAACAAACTTCTCAGTGAGAAAAAATGGGCAGAGGTCAACACTGTCGCCCAAAACAATGGCTTTGAATGGAAGGTTGTTAAAAAGCCTGTGACTCCTCGCACGCGCTTTATCGAAGATCTCGGACAATCCGAACCTCTGCTTCCAGTTCTCTTCTCGCTGAAAAACAAAGGCGATATGGCGGGACAAATTCTCGATTTCAGTGGGCGTAAAACTATCGTTCGACTCGCTAGCCGCAAAGAGGGAATCACCCCCGATGCTGAAAGGTTGAAACGCTTGCAGAGCGCCGACCAACGCTTGGCGGGTCAAACCTACGTGTCTGTCATGCAGCGCAAACTCTTTGACATCTACACAAACAACAAAGAAATCAAACGCAACACGGAGCTGTTGCGCTGATGACCTCTTATATTCCGTGGGGCAATCAGGGAATTTTGCCTGACGTTGTTGTCGTGCAAAAGAAAACAGCTCTGGAACGCTATTCCGCGGAACTGAAAACAGAATCCGCTCGGACTTTTTTCCTCGCGGACGGCCAGACCGACGACACACTTCAAAAGACCCACAATCAGCATTGCAGCACCCTCGATTCTTTGTTGACGTTTCTTACGCGCAACGGTGTGACGTTCAGCCTCCACACTCTCGATGATTTCGCTCAGCAGGGTGCTTCGGGGCCATCTCACTACAGCGCAGGACGAGAACAAGGTCTTCGCTCCAAACTGAATCTGGTTCTGTGTGTTGGTGGCGATGGAACCCTTCTGCGCAGCAGTCATTTCGTCGGTGGGCCAATGGCCATGGTCGGCATCAATTCGGTGCCTCAACATTCCGTAGGGCATTTGTGTGCTCTGTCACCCAACGACATGGAAGACAAACTGACCCAGATTCTCGCCGGAAACATTAAACCACGCTTGGTCAGGCGCCTTGTGGCACGGACCAACTCGGGGATGCAGCTCCCCTACGCACTCAATGACATTTACTTTGGCCATCAGCATCCAGCGTCGGCCAGCCGCTATACGCTGACTCTTGAAGGACCTCAGCAACGCACAGAAAAGCAGCTTTCGAGTGGGCTTTGGCTTGCCACCCCGTCGGGTAGCACTGCGGCGATACGTTCCTACGGGCTCGGCACCCTCGACCCCTGTTCAAGCCAATTTCTTCTGGCCGTTCGCGAACCCTACACTCATCCCGGACATCACCTGTCGCTGACCCGACTTGTGCTTGACGGAGACACTCAGAGCGTGACTTTATTTTCAAGGATGCGGCATGGCTTAGTCTGCGTCGATGGCCCAGTCACGGCGTGTGTTCTCGGCTTTGGCGATTCGCTTGAAGTGGGGCTGCAGACCGAAGGTGCACTGCGCATTTTTCTCGCTGAAGGATGAGCGGTTTTCGGCGGTCAGGCATCGACAAACCCTATGCTCCTGTGATTAGGTTGAAAACACTCAAGTGCTTTAGGATACGGAGAAACAAACATGAAGCACCACAGCTACGGAAATGAGTTCTACATCACGACCAAAGTCGACCAGTTTGTGAACTGGGCACGCCGCAATTCGCTGTGGCCCTACCCGTTCGGAACGGCATGCTGCGGTATCGAGCTCATGTCAGTCATGGGTCCCAAGTACGACCTCTCTCGTTTTGGTGCAGAGGTTGTTCGTTTCAGCCCGCGTCAGGCTGACCTTCTTGTTGTTGCAGGAACAATCACTGAAAAAATGGCGCCCGTCCTAAAGCGGATTTACGACCAAATGTCGGAGCCTAAGTGGGTTTTATCGATGGGTGCATGCGCCTCTTCGGGTGGATTCTACCGCGCGTACCATGTTGTTCAGGGCATTGATCGCCTTGTCCCCGTTGATGTGTACGTCCCCGGTTGCCCACCAACCCCCGAGGCAGTCATCGACGGCATCATGCAGCTGCAAGAAAAGATTAAGGCACAGCGCGAGGCCGCAGAGTCGACGTAATACGTCTGCAGCAGAACTTGTTTCAAAAAGACCTCGCGTATTCAGCGACTGAAACGCGAGGCTTTTTTATGGCTTTTTTGTAGAAAATATGAGGCAGACTTTTCAGTCTGCGCGGTCTTCTGTAAGACACTCGTGAGAATAATGCCGGAGGTCTGGCGAGTGTCTGAGCCAAATACGTCAAACACGATGCGTGAATCGCGTTCAAAAGTTCTTATCATTGAAGACGATCGCGACCTGAACAATCTTCTGAAATTCACCCTCGAATCAACCCGGGATTACGAAGTGGCATCGCACTTCGATGGTGAACATGCACTTTCACGCATTCTTGAATTTCGGCCGCATCTTGTCTTGTTGGATGTGATGCTCCCGCACACGGAAGGAACCGAGGTCCTCCGCCAACTCCGCAGAACACCCGAACTAGCGTCGGTGCCCGTCATTTTGCTCACTGCAAAATCACAAGAAACCGACAAAATCGATGGCTTCGAAGCTGGTGCTGACGACTACATCACCAAACCCTTTTCGCCACGAGAACTTCTTTTACGCGTGCAAGCACTCATGCGGCGCACAGGAGTGCAATCGTCTATACCACAGAGTGCTAGTCCTGCTCCGCTCGAGCGTTCAGCTAACTCGGCTGTTAAATCTCAAACGGAAGACACACCGCCGAACCCTGAAAAGACCATTCGCATCGGCGCGCTCACCATTTATCCAGAACAGTTCAAAGTTGTTGTGGGTGAGGAAACAATTGGACTCACCGCAACTGAATACCAACTGTTACTTTATCTTGCTGAACGTGCCGGACGCCTCCAAAGCCGTGATGCACTTTTGCAGCGAGTCTGGGGATACGAAGGACAACTCAACACCCGCACGGTCGACACTCACATCAAGCGTCTCCGACAAAAACTGGGACATGCAGGTGCCATGATCGAAACCGTTCATGGATTTGGTTATCAGCTCAACGAAACGCAGCGCTCTGGTAAATAAAATTACTTCGAAACTTTGACCATTTCGCAGAGGTATTTTTCAACCTCATGGTCACCGATGACGTTGTTCTGTCCGAGCGCGCTCAACGATGTATTGCTTCCGGCGGACGCCAAGTTTGTTAACGACTGACCCAATGTGCTGTTCGCTTTCCAAAATGATTTGTCCCATGCATCATCGGAAACATAAGACTCGATGGCGAATTGAGCCTGTCCCAACTTCTGTGGCACCCCAACATGGCCAAATCTGAAAAGAGCAGAGGCACCAATACCAAGCTTAAGAATTTCATTGTTCGTCACTGTCGCGGCAGCATCAAACGAAGCACCGGGAGACGGCGGCAGGTGAGGCACAGGATCATTCGCATAGACGTACCGAAAATACTTTTCTCTGAGTGCCGATGAAAAGTTTGCCGCAAAGTTCACATTGCCTGTGCGCGGTTGCCCCAGTGTAATGAGACCACCAATGTTGACGCCTTTGCTGAGTGAATCTGCTGCAGCAAGCATAGCCAACGCACCGCCCAGACTGTGGCCCACAAAAAATGTCGGTTTTTTCTTGGTTTCCGCATTGCTCAACACGGAATTTAGATTCGCCTGAATGCTATCATACGCGTCTTTGAAACCTGCGTGTACTCCACCACCCACGTTGCCAAACGAACTGCCGGACATGAAAAAGTTGAGGTCAGTTGTCACCCCGCCAGCGCTATGGGTCCCGCGAAAGACAACCAGATTCAATTTTGAAGATGTCGCCACAAAGCCTTGCACACCTTTTTGCGAATTTTCGACAACCTTCACATTCGAAAATCCTGCTTTGCCTAAATATCCAGTCAAAAAAGTCTGCTCAAACTTTAACGGTGCAGGTCCAAACGCCGCAAAACGCGCAAGCATATATCGATTTGTTTCAGATAAACCGTCCGTAAGCCGGAAGGATAATCCGGCAGGTGGTGCGCATTTGTGTGTGATAGGCGTATTTTCCACCGTCCATTCGGGCGATTCTTCAGACGAGACGTTTGCATTTTCTTGAGGACCGGCAACATTGTCTTTTCGTTCTCCACCGACTTTGGCGTCAGCGACGGCTGGTCGGCGTTCAACGGAAGATCCTTTTTTGTTCGTCTCAGAACATCCCGATACAACGGACAAAAAGAAGACGAAACATGTCCCTGATCTCGACAGGCTCATGAAACCCCCAGCGTAACTGTTGAATTATCGGAATTCGAGCCAATAAATTTACTTAATTTTTATTTTATTTTTCCGAAGGGAAAAAAGTTCTGTCGATTCTGGGGCTCTGCGGGGGACGACATCATGATGACTCGTCGGATTCGGTCTAAATTTGGGAGTTCTGTGTTTCAGGCATCTGCCTTGTTTGCCCTTTACGCAACAATCGGGTGCACCAAAAAGTCCTCGAGCTCAGCACCCGCTCCGGCGGTGGCACCGCAAGTCACGGCCGCACCACCTCAAGTTGTTCCCCCTCAGAGCGGAGGCGGCACCGTCGAAAGGCTGTTTCGATATTCGCTCAACTCAATTGCAGGTGATGGTATTTTTTGTCAGGACTTCATCAGTCAAACTCAAGTCCCACTGAACGATATTGAAGCCGTGGCAGACGTCATGGCCATGGCTCAAGCACAAGTACCGGCGGGTGTGTTGAATCCTTTCAAACCCAAAACGCTTGGCTTGACTGTAAAACCCGACGGCTGTGCACGAATTCCTGAACTTCTCAAAAGTGGACATTGTGCTGTGACATCGTCAGCAGACACCGTGTCAGGCAAACTCAGTTTAAAAACCGAGCAGCGACTGCTTTGGAAAGACCTCGCTATTCTTGCTCAAGCAAGTTACAACCGAGGTGTAATCGACAGTAAAAATAATGCAATCTCCGGCAAAAACGAACTTTTCAAAACAGTTCAAAAACAAATCACTCAACAACAACAGTTTTTGAACATCCTGCAAATTGGTCAACAACTGACCACTGGCCAGCAGTCGGAGATGATCAAACAAGCTCAAGAAGTTCTGACCAATCTGCAAAATCAGTCCAAACAAATTGAGACTGACATTAAAAAGATTGAAGACGAAATCGTTCCATATCAGGATGAGTTGAAAAAGACTCTCGAGAAACTTACCGTTGCACGTGAAGACCTTAAAAAGGCCTGCACAACATCTGGCATGGGTGCGACGGCCGCTGAATGGAAAGAAAACTGAAAATCAAAACGGTGTAAATGCACCAATGCGCGCTTGCACGCGCTGACGTGGAATAGTCACCGTAAATACAGTTCCCGTACCCGGTTCACTGCGCAAGGTGATTTGCCCACCGTGAGCCTGAATCACGTGTTTCACAATGGCTAATCCGAGGCCAGAGCCCCCACCCAATCGCGCATGACTTTTATCGACACGATAAAAGCGTTCAAATGCACGCAACTGCGCGGAGTGCGGAATTCCCAAGCCGGAATCCTCGACGTAGATGCTCCATTCGTCCTCTGTCTGACGCACAGAAACCTTTACGTAACCGCCGCGCCGGTTGTACTTAATCCCATTGTCCACCAAATTGAGAAGCACCGAATCAAAGCGCTGAGCATCGACATGAAGTTCACTGACGTTTGGATGCACATCAACAACCACACTCACACCTGCCTCTTTTGCTTTAGGGGCCAGAGTTTCCCGCACGCGAGCAAGCGCAATGCCAATGTCGTAGGGTTTGAGCGTCAACGGAATTTGATTGTTCTCGAGATTCGACAGCAGGATCATGTCCTGCAAAAGTGTCGAGACTTGCTCGGAGTTGCGCATGATAATATTTAAAAACTGCTGAGCCATTTCGGGTGGCAAACTGGAAAATTGATCTTGCAAAAGCTCAGCGTACCCACGGATTGACGCTATTGGAGTTTTGAGCTCATGACTCACGTTAGCGAAAAACTCTCTGCGGAACTGCTCGAGGCGATGCATATCGCTGAGGTCAAAGAGAAAGATGAAACACACCGGATGATTATTACCCGATTGAACAGGAACCATCTTAGCGCGCACACGTTTGGCCTCGGGACCATCAAGATGGATAGACTCAACAACTTCGGGTTCAACTCCACCCAAAAGGTCTTCACTCCGACAGCGATTAAGAAAGCCAAGAAAACGATCGTTGAGTTCGACGCTGCGAATAATGTCGATGAAATCACGTCCTGTAGGATCACCGTAGTATTCGAGCCAGCGTCGGACCGTATGATTAATCTTAAGAATTTTTCCTTCCATGGTGCAGAGAATCACCCCTTCACCAATGGCACTAAAAATTTCATCAATGCGGGTGTTTTGTTCGCGGGCTTCCTGAATGGATGTATTCATGCGCCGGCCCATACCCTGAATCGCTCGGGCCAAACGCGAGTATTCATCGTGTCCCAAAATAGGAGCAACACTCCCACTCAGATCGAAACCACCTTGACGCGTCAGCTGCTGAAGCGCGCGCAAAGGCAAATCAACGAGGCGCACAAGAGCAAGAAAAGCAATTGCTGCACATAAACTCAGAAGCAGCAGTGAAGGAACATAGGCCTGTAGGGTCGCCTGAAAAATAAGAATAAGAACAAAGAGAATCCACAAGCGAATATGCACCGACAAAGGAACAAGCAGCCGGAGCAAAAGAACAGAATTTTCGAAAACGCGACGCAACGTCTTTCTCAATTTAAGAGCTCGCTGCTCCAAACGATTCATCAATGCTGCTCGCCGAAGATTCACAATGCCTCGATTCCGTTCGCAAGCGAACAATCAAAAAGCATTGTCACCGGACCATCGTTAACAAGCGACACCTTCATGTCGGCAGCAAAGACTCCCGAAAACACAGGGCGAGAACGCGCCTGTTCTGAAACAAACGCAACAAAATCATCGAAGCACACTTGAGCCAGACGTGCAGGCAACGCACCTGAAAAACTCGGGCGATTGCCTTTACGCAGATCGGCGAACAACGTGAATTGGCTGACAAGGTAGAGACCTGCAGATTCGGGCTGCTGCTGCAAAGACAAATTCATGCGTCCTTGCTCATCCGAAAACACACGCAGTTGAGATAATTTGTCCCACCACTTGGCAAAGAGGGGACGCAGGAGCTCGCTCCGTTGCTCTGAGGAGAGTGCTAGAAATTGCGAAGCGTCTTCTGCCGGCAACTCGAGAAGATGTCCGAAGCCAATCAAGAGCACAAAACCCGATGACAAAACACCACGCGAAACGCCGTCAATAACGACTTCAGCATGCGCACAGCGCTGAAGAACCGTGCGCAAGACAATTGACTCTGCAACGCGAATTTCAGACGTTTTCTGCGACGACACCCACAAGCCTTTCGAGATCATCAGCCGAATGCTCTGTGCTCAAAAAGCCCACTTCGTATCCACTCGGGCCCATATAAATGCCAGCGTTCAGCCATTGGTGATAAACTTTGTTGAACAAAGTCATATCACATGCAGCGACTTCGGAAAAATTCTGCGGCAGCGTGCCCGTTCCAAAAAAGAAACAAAAGAAAGAGGACTTTCGAACATATGAAAGCTTACCGGCACGCATCAAGCCAGACAATTTAAGGTCCACTTTCTTATCAAGAATTTGGCCCAACTTTTCCAGCTTATCAAAAGCATTTTGCCGTTCCATTTCTTCGAGCGTAGCCAACCCGGCAGCCATGGCCAACGGATTGCCGCTCAGTGTTCCGGCTTGATAAGCGCGGCCCAACGGAGCCACATGCTCCATGACGCTCTTCTTTCCGCCGTAGGCCGCCGCTGGCAGACCACCACCAACAATTTTACCGAAAGTCCACAGGTCAGGCTGCACACCAAAGGCCTCTGCAGCACCACCACGCGCAATGCGGAATCCGGTCATGACTTCATCAAAAATCAACACACTGCCGTGCGCATCGCACAGACGACGCAGCGTCGCCAAAAAATTATTTTGAGGCAGCACAAGCCCCATGTTTGCGGCCATAGGCTCAACAATAACAGCCGCAATGTCTTTGCCCCATTGAGCAAAAATCTGCTCAATACCTTCGTTGGAATTGTAGATTCCGGTGATTGTATCCTGAACGCAGCCCTCGGGAACACCCGCAGAACTCGCCTGCCCCAAGGTTGCAAGACCGCTTCCGGCCTTCACCAACAAGCAGTCTGCATGCCCATGATAACAGCCTTCGAACTTTACAAATTTATTGCGACCCGTTGCGGCACGCGCAACTCGAATGGCACTCATCGTGGCCTCTGTGCCGCTGCTTACAAAACGCATCATTTCAATTTGAGGAATCCAACTGCGGATTTTTTCCGCCAGCACAACTTCCTCTTCGGACGGCGCGCCAAAGGTCAGTGCACGCACAGACTGCTTTTGCACAGCTTCAATAACTTTGGGATGCGAGTAGCCTAAAATCAAAGGGCCCCAAGAGCCACAAAAATCGATGTACGTGTTGCCATCGACGTCGGTCAGATGTTTGCCCTGACCGTGCGAGAAAACGATGGGGTCACCACCGACACTGCGAAACGAACGAACGGGTGAATTCACACCCCCGGGAAAAATTTTCCGGCTACGGACCATCAGCTCGGCAGACCTGTGTCGGCTCACACTCATTTTTGACTCCAAACTCCAAACGGGCAACTGACTGTGCCATTCTTTAACCAACTTTAGGAACATAGGATTCAAAAGCGGTCGGAGGCAAGTCGGATGAACACTCATCGTTCAATTCCCCGCAGCCGGTTGCATTTTGTCTCGGCTTCGCGCCTCCGAATGAGACCTCTTTGTCTGTTGAGTTTAACTCTTGCTTTCGCCGGACTTTCCTCGTCCTGCACCCGCACCGTACGAAAGTCCGGTGTGCGCGATCTGCAAGCGGGTGCTCCCGCACTCAAGCGCATGCAGCTCAAGTACTCATTTGTTTTCATTGGAAGCTCGGGGAAAAGCTACCCCATTTACATGAACGGCATTCTTGAGGTGGGCGAGACCCTTAAGGATGGCGTGTGGAACTCAATCATCGACAGCGACGGCGGTCTGATTGCGGCCACCAACGAAACCAAAACCCTCAAGCCCGACAAGAATCTGCAACTCAAAAGCGCACAAACAGCGGGTGATTCCTCAAGCTCCGCAAGTCCTGCAGGAGCTCCAACGGCGGAACCAGCGGTTATGGTCTTCACCTCAGGGAATCCTGAATTGGGTCGCGGCCTCAGTTTGTCTGTACAGAAGGTTGTTGCGGGAGGAGTCCCCACCTGGAAGGCCGTCTCACTCAAATACTTTGGCTACGAAGCGCAAATCGAAGACAGTTTTCTGAGTGACCAACTTCCCGCCTCAGCGGCGCAGCCCTGACACGGAATGAACGCCATGTTGAAGATGACTCCATTTTTAATTTTTGGATTATTTCTCCTTCAACAAACAGCTCAGGCCGCGTGCGAAGAACCTGCGCAGAGCACTGCCGATAAAATGCCCGTCATCTCAGAAATCGCTCTGGCAAATATGATCATCTATTCTCAAGAATACATGCGCTATTTTTTTGCGGACAACGACTCCGAAGTTCAGCCTTTGCCAGCCTCGGGAATTTCTCTTTTTCTCGCTCGTGACGTTCAGGAGAAAAGGCGGATCTCGGGCACCTTCACCCTGCCCCTCCGTGAGGAAGAAGTCCGTCGCACAAACGCTCCGGCAACAACTTATTACTATCCAAAGCTCGCCATGTTCGGAATCGAACAAGATTTATTGCAGACAAACCTTACGAAACATCAATACTGTTTCAAAGTCAGCGCAGGAGCCGGACTCTCTTTGGTACTCAGTGAACGCTTCCTTAAATACGCTCCGCCATTCTTACTTATCCGTTCTGCAGCCGAGGTGGGCGAGAACGTTTATTTGAATTTTGGAATTGGATATTCAGGAAATATAAAATCAGGAGCTTGGTTTTTTCCTTTTGGAATCAGCTACCGGCTTGTTGAAGACCGATAGGCCGACTCAAGGATTTCTTTCCTGTGCTCGCTTGACTGCTGCACCAATCAACTCGCGAAACAAAGGATGAGGTTGAGTTGGGCGGCTCTTCAGTTCTGGGTGGAACTGGCACCCCAAAAACCATGGATGCGATGCAAGCTCCATCATTTCTGCAAGTGTTCCATCTGGACTTTCACCCGACACTGTAAATCCACTTTCTTCAAACCGCGCACGGAACGCCGGATTAAATTCGTAGCGATGACGATGACGCTCGCTGATGCGATCCGAGCCATATGCCGTAAAAGCATTTGTGTTTCTGCGCACAACACAATCATACGCACCCAGTCGCATGCTTCCGCCCTTGCGCTCGACCTGCTGCTGGCTTTCCATGAGGTGAATGACTTTGTTACGAGACTGAGGATCAAATTCTTCCGAGTTGGCATCAGCAATCTTGAGCACATTACGCGCATATTCAAGACACGCGAGCTGCATGCCCAAACAAATACCCAAAAACGGCACCGCGTTCTCGCGGGCATATTGGATGGCTGCCATTTTGCCTAAAATTCCGCGGTCACCAAAGCCACCCGGCACGATGATTGCATCAAATTCCGACAGCGTTTCACTCGCATTGGCAGGTGAAATTTGTTCAGAGTCCAAACCAACAATCTCGATAGCAGACTCATTGGCGATTCCACCGTGAGTGAGTGCCTCGTAAAGAGATTTGTAACTATCGCGCACGCCCAGATACTTGCCGACCACTCCGACCTTCAATTTAAAGCGCGGTTTCTCGAGCCGGTCGATAATCCTGTTCCATTCCTCCAAATTGGGCTGCGCCGTCCAGATACCCAGATGTTCGGCAATACGCGCATCCAGACCCTGCTCATGATAAATGATGGGCATGCGATAAATATTGTCGACATCCAGAGCTTCAAACACGCTGTCGCGCTCGAGATTGCAAAACAGCGAAATTTTCTCGCGCACATCCTGCGACATAGGCTGGTCTGCACGACAAATAAGAATATCAGGGTGAATACCAATGGCGCGCAGTTCTTTAACCGAATGCTGGGTCGGTTTCGTTTTGAGCTCACCAGCCGCACGAATATACGGCACCAGTGTTACGTGAATGAACAGTGAATTTTCTTTGCCTACGTCATTTCTGAACTGTCGAATGGCTTCAAGAAACGGAAGGCTTTCAATGTCACCAATCGTTCCGCCGACCTCAACAATCGATACGTCGGCTCCTTCCGAGGAGTGCACGATATTGCGTTTAATTTGGTCGGTAATGTGCGGAATAACTTGCACGGTTCCGCCCAGATAATCACCACGACGCTCGCGGTTGATGACAGTGTCGTAGACCTGACCGGTGGTAAAGCTGTTGCGGCGTGTCAGATTTGCACGAGTAAATCGCTGATAGTGGCCCAAATCGAGGTCGGTTTCGGCACCATCGTCAGTCACAAACACTTCTCCGTGCTGAAACGGAGACATCGTCCCGGGGTCCACATTAATATACGGGTCCATTTTGGTCATCGAGACCCGCAGTCCGCGGGTTTCAAGCAAGGCACCAAGACTCGCAGCCGCAAGCCCTTTGCCGATGCTGGAGACAACACCACCTGTCACGAAAATGTACTTGGTCGGATGTTGCCCACCCCGACGCACACCGTTTTTTTGCTGAAACTGCATGGAAGCTCCCAGAAATCTCGGGTTGTTTGTCGGAAAGACTCCATAGCTCAAATCTGCTTTTAAGGGAAATTCTTGCCCCTGCGTCATTCACCGGCGCTGATAAGCTCAAGACTGAATCTGCCTGCGAGGTGATTATGATGAACCGAGACAGACTTGACTTGCCCAAGTTCACAGCAGCTTCTGTGAACCCACCCTCAACAGAACAGGTGGTCTCCACGCTTCTGATGAGTTTTGTGGAACGCAAAGTCAGTCCGCAAACGATTGCCGATGTGGTGCGCGCTCAAGTCACGGAGAATGGCATCTATGCCGACTCCCTGAATGCAGCAACATGCAACGGAATTATCGAGGTCGTGACGACGGCATCGAGTGTTGGAGACTGCACGGATCTGCTCTTTTTCATCGCGGGACACAGTCAATTCCCAACAGCTTTGTCTCCCAAAGCAGCTTTAGGTGGTCTGGCTTACCTTCTACGTCGCGCACAGGTCTATCTGAACCATTCGGATGCCCTGCTCCGCCGTCAGTACCTCACGGCAACTGAAGGGTTCGGGCAACACGTCTACAAACTGATTGAACAAGACAGTTCCGACGTCAACCACGCCGACCGTCTGCGGCTCATCAATGTTTTCAAAACACAAGATCCCGCACTGGTCCGGCTTTTCTCTGCATCCGACCAGCTCAATAAATTGAAAGAGCTGCTCCTTGCTCCCGTGTCGAGAATCACCGCTGCGCTCACGGGTGCATCGGGTCAGATGGCAGGACGCGCAACAGCACCCGACCAAATCATCCAAGAGATTTCCACAACAGCTGACCACACCCTCGCATTGAAAGGCGTTGCAGCGTTTAAATTATCATCACAATTTGGCGGGCACCTTTGGAAACTTCAGAACGCAGATGCGTGTTTGACCTTTCTTGATGATGGCGCGATGTCGGCATTTCAATTGAGCTTCTTTACGGAATGGTTTTTCGATGGATTGTTCCGCGAGGCCGTGCTCAACCCCGCAGCTGAACAAGGCGTGCTTCAATTGATGCGCCGCATCCTTACACAAAAAGCGGCTGATCAATCCATCGTCAAAGGTCTCGTTCGTTCTCTGCAACGCGACTACAGTCAGGTTCAAGTTGAATTTCAGAATCAGACTGCGGCACCCTCGGTGCTCAACAAAGCCAACGCTGTCGTTAACCAATTTTTCCTCAGTCTGCTTCCCGCAGTCGAACAGAACCAACAGCTCTACGCGCGTCAGTTTACACCCTGGGCTCTTCAGTTGCCGGTTCATCCTGCAGAAACACGCATCATTACCCGTTCTCAGTGGCAATGGCTTAG
>CAYWSV010000004.1:12823-41070 GCA_964460155.1 uncultured Oligoflexia bacterium
TATGACCCCATTCTTGGGTGCAAAACCATGAAAGGGCTAGGAATTGTTCTGGATTTTCAAACAAAGAAATAACAATTGATGAAATTATTTTTCCAATAGAGACCACAATAGCCTGACCACTCAAAAATGGGAAGAAGATCTGCGCGAACCACCAAGCTGGATTATCTCTAATTCAAGCCGATTTGCAGCGCACATTTTCCTTATGGCTCCAAACTTCTGGTTGCACGACTATGCAATTCAGTTGTTCGAAAAACTTTACGTCGAGAGCCTGACTCCACAATTCCAAACCTCTAAACATCACGTCGAATACGTTGAATTCCTCGTGCGTGCACTGCGCAAAAAATCTCCCTTCTTTGCCAGCCGCCCTGAAACCGTGGCTGCACTCAAAGCTCTGGGAGTAGCAAGCCCACACGAAGAACAACTGTTGCAACTGGCTCTCACACGTGCAAAGATCAACGCCCGCAGCGGTGGAGAGTCACTCAAAGAACATGAATTCTTGCTCGAGCTCGCAAATCATGGTGTTCAAAGCGATCACTATGGCCAAAACCCAATTTCGCGAACACTCAATCTCATGATTAGAGCTGCCCGCGACAGCTCGAGACAACCTGCCCGAGCACGCATTCCGCAACCAACAGCTCAGGCTCAATCGACCACGACGACCACGCGGCCTAACGGCTTCGGACCGTCCGGTCAAAGCTGAGAGACCCTGCCCATATGTGCGGATTTTCGGGTCTTCTCACTGCAAATCACTCTCATCCGCAGTCTGCTGGATGGAAGGAGTATTTTGCCAGTGCAGCCCGAAAAATCGCTCACCGTGGAACCGACGACGAGCGGATGATTAGCTTCAACGCAGTTTCTCTCCATCATTTTCGGCTCGCATTTCAGGACGTCGAATCGGGACGTCAACCCATGCTTTCAAAAGATGGTCGCCTCGCAATTACGTTCAACGGAGAAATTTACAATCACCGTGAACTGCGCAAAGTCTTGGAAAAGAAACATGGCCCAATCGGCTGGCGAACACAAAGCGACACCGAAACTCTGCTTGAAGGCTGGAGACTCGAAGGAGATATTTTTGCCGATGAACTTGAGGGCGAATACGCATTCGTGATTGTTCACACGGATGGCAGCGAATTTTTTGCTGCGCGCGATTTTTTCGGCGTCAAGCCCCTGTTCTTTGCTCTGAGCGACATTAACACGCGTCAGTTTTCAATTGCGCGCGATGAATACTCAATAGAATCAAGTTTGCTGGCCTTTGCCAGCGAAATGAAATCACTCCCAAACAAGAAGATCTGGAATCGCGACGGAGCTCTCAGACAATTTGTTGGGCTCTTTGAACCTGTTTGTACCCCATTTGAGAATATAATTCAGTGTCCCGCGGGTGGCCGCATCTCGGGCAAGAAAACAACAGAGACGAGTGCGAGCGGCACATTCAAAATTAAAATTAAAACTAAATCCACACCCATTCGAGCACGCAGCGCGGGAGCATTTTGGTCAAACGCAGACCTAAAAGACAATTTATCTTCCTTTCGCAATGCCTTTTCGGAGTCCGTTTCCGAACGCCTGCTCTCGGATGTTGAACTTGGCGTTTATTTGAGTGGAGGAATCGATTCAAAATCCGTTGCCTATGAGCTTTCTCGGATCTTGAATGACCAAAAACCCCACTGGCGCAAAGACGCGTTAAAATCCTTCACAGTCGGTTTCGAAACCGAGGGCTACGACGAATCAGTTGAAGCCGTTGCCTTCAGTAAATATCTCGGATTCCAACCGCACGTTTTAAAAGTTTCACCCGATGCCTTGCGCTATTCATATGAGCACGCGGTTTATATCTCGGAAAACTTGCAACCCTATACAAACGGTGCCGCTAAATGGTGGCTCAGTCTTTTTGCACGCAGGTCTGTTGCTGGAGTCCTCACCGGAGATGGTGCAGATGAACTGCTCTGCGGATATCCGAGTTTCAGATATTGTGCTTGGTGGGCTTTCGCTCAAAGAGGCAGACAACCTTCAAGTCCTCTGGGTGAACGCTGGCGCGATTCTGTTTACATCAAAAAATTCAATGCCCAAGCGCGCGATCCATGGCTTGCGGGAAGCAGTGCCGAGGGCCGCGGAGATGACTTCGAACACAGCCTCAGCCTTTGGGGTGTTGCACATCCTTTGTTTGGACAAATCAGGACGATCACCGAATGCATTCTCGGACCCGACGAAGCTCATCAATGGCTTGCCTCACAAGGTGAGAGTCTTCGTAGCTGGTTTTTACAGGGATTCGATTCCAAGTCCGTTGCGGGCAACTTTTTAACCCAACCAGAAAACGCTCTCCTTCTCTGGCAAAACTATTTTTGTCAGACACACCTTCCCGTTCAGATTCTCAATTGGGTTGGTGATCGAATGGAGATGGCAAATACTCTTGAGGGACGCACGCCGTTTCTTTCGGGCAGCATGCGCAAACTCGTTCACGCAGTTCCCGACGGTGCTCTTGTGCAGGGCTTTCTGGACAAGGCGATACTCAGAAAGGCCTACGCCACAGAACTCCCACGGCAATTCGTTATGACTCCCAAAAAACAGTTCAATGCGCCGTTTCTAGACTTCGAAAGTCTCTTTCATCAGTACGACGTGCCGTCCCTGCTTGGGAAAATGGGCCTCAGCGATAAGGGAGATTCGACGTCACGGGAACTTCTCAGACGCATCGGGAAGAGTCCAAAATCCGATGCAACGGCCCACGAGCGTTATCTTCATACCCATCAAATGTCAGCCATGCAGACACTCATCTGCAGCGCCATCGTTCAACGCGGACTCGTTGAGCAGCAACCGGCTGAGCGCAGCCACGAATTTGAAGAGCACATTCTTTCACGAGGAGGGCCGCATCCATGAGTCTCCAACGCAATGCATTCATTGGTTCGTTCAAAACATCGGTCATTTTGACCAGCCTTCTCATGGCGCTCGGCAGCTGTGGCCCCAAGGACTCGGTCGAAGACAACGAAACACCCACAGGCCCTGTCAAGGGTGATACGCGCACGAGGCTGACCGGTGGTTCGCAAAACTCGTCGAATTCGACGGTGAGTTTCTGTCGTTTACCTTTAGATCTCGGAACAGTCGTCGACCCGCGGCGTCCGGGGCTCATGCAAACTGTGTTGACCACTCAAATCGACACACGCTGCGCCAACTATCCTGAAGTTCGGATCACTGTCAGAACAAGACAACGACTGACTCTCGTCGGAAAATTTGTCTGCCGCAGCGGGACACAATTTAATGAACAGCTGTGTACAGGAAATGCGCAGGATATTCTCTCGCAACAAAAAAATTCGGTGACCGTCCCGGTCGTTGCCGATGAATCATGGCGTCCCTCAGATGTCGAGGCCTCCATAGAATTCATGTGAATTCCAACTGACTTTACTTGCACAGAACAAAAAGACACGGATAATCTCTGAAAAGTACGACACACAAGGTTCAGGGAGGTCACATGCTGCGATTGGGAGCGTTCTTGCTTGCCCTTGCGGTCACACCTGCGTTGGCATCGACATGGAATGTCGATAGCGTCCACTCCAACATAGGTTTCACGGTCCGACATCTAGTGACAAAGGTCAGCGGGAGCTTCAACAACTTCGAAGGGACTCTTCAATTCGACGACAAGAAACCCGAATCCAGTAGGGTGAACGTCGTAATCCGAACCGAGAGTATCTTCACAGCAAATCAGCAACGTGATGAGCATCTCCGTTCGGCAGATTTCTTTGATACTAAAAAATACCCAACAGCGGTTTTTGAAAGTACAAAAGTCACTTCGTTAGGCAAAGGTCAATTCAAGATCGACGGCACCCTCACCCTGCGCGGACAAACCAAACCCGTGAGTCTGGATGTTGAATACCTTGGAACAGCCAAAGACCTCAGCGGCAGCAACCGCGGCGGATTCACAGCCAAAACCAAAATCAGCCGCAAAGACTTCGGATTGGCGTGGAATAAGCTCACTGAGGCCGGAAACGTCGTTGTCGGAGATGACGTTGAACTGGCTATGAACATCGCTGCCGTCGAAGCCAAGCCTAAGGAAGCCAAAAAAGAGACCGGCGCAAAGTAACAATCCATCTTTGGTCATCATTTTGGCTCTTTCAAAACCCCTTCCGTAAGGCGAAAATTTGAACGCAACGGAGGACGGTGTGCGCAATCTATTTCGACAAGTTAATTTTAACCGTTTCAGAACTCCGCTTCTGCGATTATTGCCTGCGTTTCTTCTCTTCCTTACGCTCGCAACGTTCATCGCATTCATGCTGAATCTTCAGCGCGACTACAACGTAAATGCGCAAATCCAACGCATGGCCGAGAACAACGATCTTATTCTTCTGGAGGAATGGCAGGCCACACCATACAACTGCAAGTCAGCCGGAATTGCACTCTCGGCCTGTATCCCAATTCAGGCAACCAAGACACAGGTCAACTTTCCCCGCACGACCCACATGTTTGGAGAGCTCCTTCAGCAAAGCCGAAAAGATAAAAAAACTCTTTCGCCCAACGCTGCTCGCATCGTCTATCGATTCAAAATAAACGAAGTCGATTGGCTCAGAAAAAACAAAGAGAGAACAAGATACTTTAGCCTTGTTGTGCCGCGCACCAGTCAAAGTGAGTTATGGATCTACGCAAATCCAGCACGCGCAACATTACACACAGGTCGCGGAATCAATGCTGTGACTCATCTTCCTGTCGACGACATTCTCGAATCAGGATCCATCACACTTGAATACAATGCATATGAATACACGGACAAATACTTTGGTCCGTTGACCCTTCCCATCGCATTAATGCGACCAAGTTTAACACCGAGCTACGTAGGTCTTCTGCAAAAAATCGTTGATTCTAGCATGCCTCTCACTCTGCTTGCTCTCACCCTACCTGTTCTTGCTGCGGCAATGGCTGTGATTCTTGATGGCAGCAGAATCATGTTCCACATCAGTATTTTTGCTTTTATCAAGGGTCTACAGGCACTCAATTCCTACTCAATCAACACCTTTGATGGAAAATCGCTGCTCCTACTTGGTGCACGCATTTCACCAAATCAACTGAGATCCCTTGCAATCGTCGTCATTATCGCTGCACTGTTTTGGCAGATTCGGGTGATCTCCGAACTCATCGCAGAGCCTTCGTCCCGACTCTCTAAATCCAAGAGCCGTTATCTTCTTGCAACATTTTGCGCATTCGTCCTCATTTTACTCATTTACCCTCTTTCTCAAGACAAGACTCTTTTTGTCTTTAAACTCGAGAGAACAGCCGATGTTATTGCGGCCATTTTCACCGGTCTCATGGCACTTTGGTCATTTCGATTGCACGCAAAAAATAAGCAATTGAAAATCCTTCTCAGTCAAGACGAACTTGATGCCAAGCAGAAATTATTCAATCCAACTTATTTTTTCTCGCTGCGTCTTCTAATGGTAACAACAGCCGTAGTCCTAATGGCATTTGCGTCATTCAAGGATCTGCGTAGCAGCGGTGCTGGCGGCAACATTTACGATCCGCTTGATTGGCGACAAGCCCTTCTTGTCCCCGTCCTCCTTCTTTCGGCAATTTTGGGTGTCGGAAGCGTCACACAAAAAATGACTGAATATGCAAAGCTTCTTCGCCGCAGGGTTGAACAACTTATGCTTGGAAGCCGTACACTGGCCAGCTCACGTCAACATGCTTCGGCAGTGGTGGCTACATTGCAAATTCTTATGCGGGAATTTGATTTCCTGAAAAACACCCAGGCCGAAATTATCTTGCCAACATCAGACCCACGGAAGGTGAACCGCTTCACCCTAAAACTTTCACTCGACACGCGCACCGACGAGCTTCCAGAGCCGCAGCTGCAAGAGGGTGTTCCACCAATCCCTGATGAACAACAAGCGGTCATGCTCACCGAGAACATCCTCACTCTCAATCTCTTTCAAGATCTTCGCTGGCTCGGGTTGATTTCAATTGAATGCGCGCAACCACTTTTCTTAAACCAAGAAGAAAAACATTTTATTCAAATCACACGACAGACTCTCTGCCTGACACTCGACAACCTAACCGCCATTGCTGAACTCAGGCGTGCCGACAAACTCAAAGATGACTTCCTTGCCAACACCTCGCACGAACTCAGAACTCCACTGCATGGTATTGTTGGTCTTTCAGAGACTCTTCTGGCTGGCGCAGAAGGACATTTATCATCTAAAATAAAAGAGAATCTGAATCTCATCTCGGCCTCTGGGCGACGCTTGACTCACTTGGTGAATGACCTACTCGACTTTTCACAAATCAAACAACGCGAACTGCGACTTCGAATTTCAGCCGTTGAATTAAGACCCATGGTTCAAGTTCTCATGGCGCTGAATCAACCCTTACTCGGCAACCGACCCATCGAATTGCACAACAATATTGAACCGAATCTTCCTGCGGTCGAGGCTGATGAATCTCGCTTGCAGCAGATTTTGCAAAATCTATTGGGCAATGCCATCAAGTTCACCCATGCAGGTCATGTCATCATAACTGCAGCTGTTGAAGGCAAATACGTCCGCGTCTCTGTGCGCGACACCGGCATTGGTATTGAGCATGCCAAGAAACAACGAATCTTTAATGCGTTCGAGCAAGCCGATGGACAAATTAATAGATCGTACGGCGGCACGGGATTGGGACTCACCATCACTAAACAGCTTGTTGAATTGCATGGTGGAAGCATCAATGTTGAATCCGAACCCAACGTCGGATCAGAATTTTCGTTCACTCTTCCTTTAGCCGCACCCCACGCAGCAAATTCAGCTCTTAAAGAAGGGGCGACTTCAGGCAGTCGCCCGCGAATGCTGGAATCGCGACAACTGTGGTGGGAAGGTTCGGTCGCCGAGAAACAAGCACAAAGTAAACCCTTGACTCCGCCTGCCAGTGACCAAGGCTACAAAATTCTCGTTGTTGATGACGAACCGGTCAATCGAAAGGTTTTGGAGAATCAACTGCGCAACGAAAATTACCAGATCCTATTGGCGGAAGATGGCCCGACTGCATTGCGCATGATGCAGGATTCAAAACCCGACCTCGTCTTGCTAGATCTGATGATGCCACGCATGTCAGGCCTCGAAGTCCTTGCAGAAATACGCAAGCAGCATCAGGTGACCGACCTTCCGGTTATTATTCTCACCGCAAAGAACCAAACAACAGATCTGGTCACATCGTTCGGTCAGGGTGCAAACGATTTCTTAATGAAACCATTTACACAATCTGAATTAATTGCACGCATGAAGAATCATTTGCAGATCTGCAAAATTCATGGCGCATATTCGCGCTTCATCCCCCAAGATCTCCTCCAGCTACTGGGCAGAGAAAGCATCACCGATGTTCGGCTTGGAGATCAGGTTCTGCGGGAAATGTCTGTCCTGTTTCTCGACATCCGGCAATTCTCAAAATTATCTGAATCAATGACTCCCAAGGAAAATTTCGATTTCCTAAACAGCTATTTTGCAACTGTTAATCCTATCATTCAAAAGAACTGCGGGTTTATCGATAAATATATCGGCGATTCCGTGATGGCACTTTTTCCAAACAGGCCCGATGACGCGCTCTTGGCTGCAGTTGAGCTGCAAAAAGAACTCGAAAATTTCAATCAACAACGCCGAACAGCCTTTAAGCCACCCATCAACATCGGGCTGGGTGTTCATCATGGGCCGCTGATGCTCGGCACCCTTGGCAATGAACAACGCATGGAAGGAACGGTGATCTCAGACAGCGTCAACCTCGCTTCCCGGCTCGAGAGCATCACCAAAATCTTTTCCGTGGGGCTCATCACCAGTCAGGATTCAATTATTCTGACCCAAAATCCAAAGCAATTTGATTTCCGGTCGCTCGGTCGGGTCCGGCCTCAGGGATTTTCGCGCGCACTCAATATTGTCGAAATTTTTAATGCCGATACGGCTCATGTGCGTGAAATGAAATTGCGAACGCTTGAACGTCATGAGAGTGCACTCAGAGCCTTTCATGCCGCGCACTGGGACAAATCGATCGATGGCTGGAAGAAGATTCTCGACGAGAATCCGGCCGACAAGGTGGCTGCACTTTATTTGGATCGGACCTTACGTCTGAAGCAAAACCCGCCCCCAGTCGAGGAATGGGACGGAGTCTTTGAGATGCGAGCCCGTTGATTTACACTGGGCTCGTTCTTCACAAGACCGTCGCAGGGGAAACAGCCTTGAGAAATTTTACATCACTTTTTCTGACAGCTTTGTGCGTCCAGACCGTGTTCACTGACCAAACCCACGCATCTCAAACGGAGTCGAGCCCATCCGGACAGGCTCAGTCACAAACCGCTTGCACACAAAAATCTGAAAATGCGCTTGCGCGTATTGCTTGCGAAGATCCCACAGCCGCCCGCTTCCTCGACCGCACGAACAAGGCCATTAAGGTCATTCATCGGATGATACCCGATGGCGCCAAACCCGCCCTGAAAGCGCACCAAATCCGTTGGGAACTCTATGCGGACTCGTGGTTATCGCCCCTGCCCAACAAACCCGAATCCATGCGTTGCTCATCGCCGCGCGCTTTGTTGTTTCAGCGTTTGGACGCTCTGGAAAAGACAGTACTCAATTTGCGTGAATCAAAACCAAAATCGATTGACATCTGTTACGACAACGGGGCCTGCATTGAACCGGGAACAGTCAACACAGAAATGATCTGTGAGACGTTGTTTTTAGGGATGGAAAATGTTCCAGCCAATGCCGAACCACTGGTTGTCAAATTGCTTGGTCAATGGACTTCAGACGGCCGTCCTTTCGAAACCCGCATTACAAAATCCATGGGCAAAAAAGAGCCCTGCGAAACGGTTTCTGAAACATCGTTGGTCGAGTATCTACGCGGTGGTTATGTGACTGTCCGCTATCGGCAAGGCGATACCTGCAACCCACAGGGCGGGAGTGAACAACTCAACACGTTTGATTTGCGCTCGGGACGCACACTGACGATTCGGGATTTTACGTCAGATGCCAAAACACTTCTCAATATTCTCAACAAGAGCAAAGAAGCAATCGTTCTTCAGGCCCTGCTCAGAAACCAACTCTCAAACGACAACACCCGACCTCACATCGAGCCCTCGGAATGTGCATCTCTTCCATTTGCTCGACTCAACGAGGTGTCCGTGCACGTGACCTCTGATGGTCTGCGGGTCAACCGACTGTTCAAAAAACCACCGCGTGAGCTTTCTTCATGCCAGTTTAAGGTTGAAGAAGGGATTTCGCCTTCGACAATGGCTCAGCTTCTCCGCATGCAGAAATCATCTCCGGCCAGCGGAATGCTGCGCTACATCAAGTAAAGGCAGAACCGCTTGGTCAATCTCAAAAGACGTCTGAAAGACTATCCTCCACTCGCTGTTTCTTTATTTTTTTCCACTTTGCTTTTTCTCAGTCATCCGTGGGGCATTTTTAAGTTTCTCAGTGCCAACAGCGATAATCATGCTTGGGGATACGATTATTTCGGGCTACCGCGGTGCGGTTTAGCTATTCTTCGAGGTATTCAGATTGCCGGAAGCGAAAAAGTCATTCCCTATGGACCATGGTCAACCGATTGGGCTTCGCATCCCGCGATGTGTTTGGTTCTCGGTCTTCCGTTGAGCCAATTCACCGACCCGCGACTGAGTTATTTCGCGGCAAATTTTATTTATTTTTGCATCTATATTTATTCACTTTTTGCACTCACGGGTGCTCTTTGCAACGGTTCTTTCAAAAATCTTTCTGTTTCTAGAAAATCGATTCACTATGCTTTCTCCGTGCTCATTGGTTTTTACACTCCTTACGTCATCATTTACCATTATGGCCAATATCATGCACTGTCTGTGCTTGCGCTCACTCTGTTACTTCAAAAAAGACAACAACTCGTGGGCGGCTTTGTCTTATCGGCTCTCACAAAACCTTTTCTCGCACCCGCAGGACTTCTTCTTGTTATTCAAAAGCGCTGGAAAACAATCGGGGGAATTCTGACCTTCACTGCTCTTGGAACATTGCCGTGGTTCATTTTGGATACCCTCACAGGCAAACGCTCCATGAGCACTTTAGGAGACTCAGGACTCAACAAACTTCTCTACACAGTTCCCAACTGGGAACAGGAACAGTCATTTGCAAAATTTTTCGAGACTTTGGTCTCGCCGCAAACGAACCTTTTCATTCGTCTCGTCGTCTGTGCGCTGCAATTCGCCAGTTCGTCCTATTTCGCTTGGAAGGGTGATCTGCGCACGGCCATTGGTATTGCCAGTTTGATTTTCTTTACTCTGTATGCGCGCGGTCACGAGTACCATGCCGTCACACTGATTCCCTTTTTCTTATTCCTCTTCAGCGAGAAAAAAGAACGTTATCACAATTGGATTTTCGTCAGCATCGTCGCCCTGTTTGCGCTGCCGACAACCTACCCTATCTTGTATTATGTTTTGGGCAGCGAACAAAATTCCATTGCTGCATACAAAGCTACGTCACCCCTACTTGGTTGGGCATTCGTCGTTCAACGCCCACTCGCAGTTCTTGCTTTGTGGCTTTACGTTGTTTGGGTTGAGATGAAATCGAATTCCACCCGCATCGTTACAGAGTCGCAACCCAACTGATTTTGGGGTTAAAAGCCGACCACTTTTCTCGCACAGAGAATTTATTAATTATTCAAACATATCATAATATTAACAGAATCACACTCAAGCCAATTCAGAAAATCATGCGTGTGCTGTCACCTCTACAGGACAGCTGATCTTCAAGTCGTATCTAAGTGCAGTTAGCAAATCTCAAAGAGAGAGAATCACGCTTGAAGATATGGCGAGGTCGCAATGAACTTCAGAAAATCAAAATTAAGACTCAGACCGCGAAATATTTCCCCAGAGAAATGGTGGATGATCACCAGCATAATTATTGTCGGTGGTGCAATTTCCATTCTCCTTGCACAGCCTCTTAAGCCCCAAAGAATTCAAATTGATGCTCCAAGGGAAGTGCAGTTTACCCCGGTTGGTTCCAACCCACAGGTCATCGCGAAATCAGATTCATCCCCACGCATTGCTCAAAAAACAACTGAATCAGACACGGATCTAACCCCTAAAGCGCGCGAAGTTTTCTTTACTGAAATCGAAACAGTCTTCGGAACTCTGGCTGTGAGTGGTGTACCAACAAAGAAACTGAACAAACACCTCGCACAACTCAATTCAAGGGGTGCGGCTGGGCTGCGCGCTGTTGTCACATCCCTCGCATTACCTGCGACTGAAGATTCGAAGGTGAAACGCAGGATTTTTCTCGTTGACTACCTGTCCTATCGCATGCGCTGGGACGACGCGGCAAAAAAGGCTGCAGTCCAATTGGTCAACTCACCGATTCCCGCAAACACACCGCTCCGTTATCGCGCGACAACAATCGCAGAACACTCTGAGCTCATCGAAGCGTTGATCCGTATTGATTGGGATATGGCGGTTGCACTTATTCAAAAATCTCAAATCTCGCAAATTCGTCGTCTGGGCATATTCGCAGCGTACGAACATCTCCTTAATACCGGCCTCTCAAAGATGGATGCAGTGGCGAAGGTTCGCGCTGTCGACCCCACCTTTAAAATCTGAAGGAAGGAATCATGCACAAGTCATTTTACATTTTTGGTCTTCTCTTACTTTCGAATGCGTGTGGTCGTTCAAACCGTGCATCAAACACTGTTGAGGCTGAGGCAACGCCGACCCCAAACCCCACGGCTGCATCGGCACAAACATTCAGAGCCGAGTGTGTCGTTCCGGGCGAAAACCCTAGTGAGTGCCTCGCTTACCGACTTATTCCTGTCGAACCCAGAGCTCAAAAATAGGAGAATCAAAATGTCTTTTTCTAAGCTTTCTCTTATAGGCCGTTTGGCAGCAGGACTGATTGCAGTATTTGCAATGACCGACGCTGCATTGGCAACAACCTGTTCACCCGCAGATTGGGTCCCCGGATTTTGTGATCTACCTGTTGCTCCCTCTCCGCGTTGCGTTGTTGCTCCCGACGAATGGACTGCCCGCGCAGCATGCGTGTCTGAAACCGTGGGCTGCGCTGAGATCGGTGGATGCTTTGGTACAACACCTGTGGGTCACTGGTATCCCTATTTGGATTTTGGTGTACAGAAACGCTGTCAGTGTGGCTGTTTTGGCGAAGAAACAGAGTTTTCGACAATCACAGGCCGCATCACAGGCAGCGAGCTCATCAAGCTTTCCTCACAAGGCGGCGCTCGTCTTCTCAGCCTTGATTCATTGTCTTCACGCTCACTTTCCGAACGCGAGATCAACGGTATCGTATTCGGGCCAGAAAAAGAGCTCGTCTATACACTGTCAACCGAGAACGGTCGCAAGATAACTCTAAGTGCACAGCACCCTGTCCTCATCGTGAATGAAGAGGGCGAAATCGTCTCTGTTAAAGCAACAACTCAGGTCAAAGTTGATGAATTTGTTCTGAGTGAAGAGGGAATTCCCGACCGCATCAGCACCATCGAGAAGAATGCCTACGACAAGCGAATGGTAAACTTTAATGTCTCTTCCACAGACGCCCAGAATCACTTTGTTCCAGCTAACGGCATTGTGCTCGGCGATAACGCTTGGCAACAACGACTTGCAAGTGTTGATGCGCGAATCCTGCTGCGTGCCGACCTTGTCAAAGAGCTCAAGCGCAACGCGGAGGCGAGCAAATGAAGACCCTCATTAAATCTTTTGCGCTTCTCTCAATCACTGGACTTACATCGTGTAGCTCTGGATTAACCGACTCCAAGGTTTGGAATGTTCCCGGTGAAGATTCGAACTTCGGCCTTCTGCCCGGACAAGGTTTCAATCCCGTAGACAGTACGATTAAGGGTAACTGTGTGGCACTTGGACCACTCCACACCCAAAGCGGCAACTCAACAGGCCAAACTGCAGAGTACCGGCTGCTCGAAATTAGCAGTGAACAAGGACTACGTGAGTCTCTGAGCGTGAGCGCCTCAGCGAGCTTTACTGGCACGGTCGGGCGAGCAAACGCACGCACCTCGTTCGCTCAGAGCGTCAACAAAAACAACCAGAGCCGTTACCTTCTCGTCCATGTTCGTGTTGCCAATCAGCTAGAGCTGGCCTCAAGCTTTACTTTTACAGACTCGGCGCAAAGATTACTGAAAAGAGGCGACGCACAAGCCTTCATGCGTCAATGCGGTTCTGAATTCGTCTACGGTCGCAGAACGGGCGGTGAATTTTTCGCAGTTTTTGAATTCTCGTTCTCTTCTTTGGAAGAAGACCGTGCCTTTAGTGCGGCAATCTCAGGTTCAGGAGCAGCCTGGAAAGGCTCTGCGAGCGTCAACTCGGAACTCGCAAAATTCGGACGTTTCGCGAGCACTCAGGTCAAAATGTACAAAGTGGGCGGTGGATCAGGTTTGCCAAGCGTAGACTCAATCGCCGATTTTGCAGGCCAATTCGACTCGCTTGTGTCTAACGCACGACAAGGTGCTGTGACGCTCGAACTTCTGACCAAAGGATACGAGGGTGTTGAACCGCTCGATCTTAGACCCAACGTCGAACTGCTCGTTCGCCAGCGATACGTGCTCGAACAGCTGGCCTTGAACCGCGATGCAGCCCGCGAACTGCTCAACTCAGTGCGTTACGTTAAGACAAACACAAACCGCTATGAACCCTTCGACAGCTCCTCTTTGGAGGCAGCAGAAGGTCAACTGAGCGGCTATATGAACACGGTAAACGACGCCGCGGTGGAGTGCTTCGCCGACGTGTTTAGCGGTTGCCGACTTCCGAATGCTGTTCTCCCGAGTGTTAATCTGCCGTTTCGACGCAATTTACCCAGCTGTCGAGAGGTCCAAGTTCCTGTGTGTGTCTTGCCCGGCGACAACGACAGTTGCCTTGCTTTCACCTTCGAAAACAAAAAAATCTGCAAATAAAGTGAGGATAAAAAAATGAAGACAATTCTTTCCATTATGTTAGCAACGATGCCTCTTCTATCCGGTGCTGGTGCTGCCTTCGCCGAGCCACTGAATGATCTGTCGCCCTTTCAAACTGTGAAGCTTGATGTGAATTTGCGGTCGGTTGACATTGGCGAAAAGAACGCGGGCGTCTACTTCGATGTTCCTAACAACTATTCCAATTCAATCATTTGCTCGATTGATGTCAGCGTGCCAGTCACAAAAAATGGTGTCGAGGGTGTCTTTGAAGTGTCGCAGGCCAGCGTCGTCATCTTTCCAACAAAAGGCTTTGATTACCCCATCTCCTATCAGCTCAACTTGTCTCAATTGGCTAGCAACGGAGTTGTTCCCGTGGGGCTCAGTCAGCGTGTTGTTAAAGCAGCAACCTGCACGGGCTGGACGCTGGGCAAACGTCTACCACGACGCACTTGTCAGACTCTGAATCCTAATCACGATCAGTTCTGTGTAAACATTCGAGCAGCCGGGCGAGACTACTACCCTGTCGTGCAGGGCAAGGATGCTCATCTTGGAGATTGTGGTTGCTAAATAACCTCGATTAAAATTTGCAGGTTCCGGGCACGCGAGGGAAAGGAATAACATCCCGAACGTTGCCCATGCCTGTAATCCAGACAAGCAGGCGCTCCAAACCCAGACCAAATCCACTGTGTGGAACACCGCCAAAACGGCGCAAATCGATGTACCAATCCAAGTGCTCGGGGGCCAACCCCTTGGCTTTAATCTTTTCGATCAGAACGTCTTCGCGGTCTTCACGCTGACTTCCACCAATCACTTCGCCGATACCAGGCATCAGCAAATCCATTGCACGAACGGTCTTGCCGTCGTCATTTTGATACATGTAAAACGCTTTGAGAACCGACGGATAGTTGAAGACAATTGTCGGCGCTTTAAAGTGTTCTTCGCACAAATAACGCTCGTGCTCGCTCTTGAGATCTTCGCCCCACTCAACAGGATACTCGAACTTTCGACCGCAAGACTTGAGAATGTCGACTGCTTCCGTGTAGGTGACGCGAACAAACGGGCGTTCAAGAGCCATTTTGAGATATTCGCGAGTTTCAACACCATTGCGTGAAATAATGTTTTCAAGATCATCTGTACAGTTTTCGAGAACGTCTTTAACAACGTAACGAATCATGTCCTGAGCCAACTGCATGTTGTCTTCTAGTTCGTAAAAAGCCATCTCAGGCTCAATCATCCAGAACTCAGACAAATGCCGGCTGGTATTCGAATTCTCGGCACGAAAAGTCGGCCCAAAGGTATAGACTTTGCCCATGCCCAAAGCGAGAGCTTCCGCTTCGAGCTGGCCTGTCACGCACAACATCGCAGGCGAGCCGAAAAAGTCTTTCGAAAAATCGACGTTTCCTGCAGGAGTGCGCGGCAACTTTTCAAGAGGAAGTGTTGTGACCTGAAAGGTTTCGCCCGCACCCTCAGCATCGGAGGTCGTCAGTAAGGGCGAGTGAATGTAGTAGAAGCCTTGATCAGAGAAAAAGCGATGAATCGCTTGGCTGACTCGCGCACGGATACGGAAGACGCCTGCGAATGTAGCGGTACGGCCGCGCAGATACGCCACATCGCGCAAATATTCATAGGTCATGTCTTTTTTCTGCAAGGGATACTTTTCAGGATCAGCAAACCCATAAACGTGCACAGCACTGGCCTGAATCTCGAACTTCTGTCCCTGCCCCGGGCTGGCCACCAATTGACCCTCGACACGCACTGAAGACCCCGTCGTCAGTCGGGCAATATCTGACTCATAGTTAGGCAATGCACCATCCGCCACCACCTGAATGGACCGACCGCAGGAGCCATCGTTCACCTCGAGAAATGAAAACTTCTTCGAGCCTCGCCGGGTTCTGATCCATCCGGCAATCGTGACTTTGCCCAGCGCAACGCGCTCAGCGTGAATATCGGCAATTGAGGAAAGAGCTTGTCTGGTGGTCGGCATCCCTGAAAATCCTTTGTCCGAGATAGGTCTTATGCTACGCCTGAAAGCGTTAATGTGGCACACACACAGGCAGAGTTCAACCAATGCAATCTGACTCATCCGAACGTCCAGACCAATTCGAAAAGACGTGGGAACTTGAACCCATGGGAGACCAACCGCAGGCCATCGAAAGCCTTGTGGAAGGAGTAGAGGCTGGCGTCAGTGAACAAATTTTGCTGGGCGTCACAGGGTCAGGGAAAACCTTTACAATTGCCAATGTGATTTATGAAACTCAGCGGCCAGCACTGATTCTTGCCCCCAACAAAACACTTGCCGCTCAGCTGTTTCAAGAATTCAAAGCCCTGTTTCCCAACAACGCGGTCGAGTATTTCATTAGCTACTACGACTATTATCAACCCGAAGCCTACGTGCCGAGCACCGACACGTTCATCGATAAAGTTGCAACTATCAACGAAGACATCGACAAAATGCGGCATGCTGCGACCCGCAGTCTGCTCGAACGAGAAGACGTCATCATCGTGTCGAGTGTCAGCTGCATTTACGGGCTGGGTGACCCCGAGGCTTATCTCAAAGCCATGGTACTGGTTGAAGAAGGCGATCGCATTGGCCGCGATGAACTCTTGAGCCGACTCATCGCCATTCAGTACACACGCAATGACGTGAGTCTGGAACGAGGGAAATTTCGAGTTAGAGGTGACGTGGTTGAAATTATTCCCAGCCACGAGCGCGAAAAAGCTCTGCGCATCTCATTTTTTGGAAAAAAAATAGAGAAACTTCAGATTATCGACGCCCTGCGCGGAACAGTTATAGAACGCGTCAAACGTTGTGCCGTGTATCCAGCAAGTCACCATGTTACCGACCGCGAAGAGCTTGAAGGAATTATCGAACGTATTTCGCTCGACCTCATTGATCGCTGCGAATGGTTTAAGATGAATGGCTTCATTGCCGAAGCGCAACGACTTGAACAGCGTGTTTTGCACGACCTCGAAATGATGCGCGAGGTCGGCTATTGTCAGGGTGTTGAGAATTACAGCCGCTATCTTGATGGACGCCAACCGGGTGAACCACCTGCAACTTTGCTCGATTACTTTCCGCAGGACTACCTATTGATTGTCGATGAAAGTCACGTGACCATGCCACAAATCGGCGGCATGTACCGCGGCGATCGAGCGCGCAAAGAAGTTTTGGTTGAACATGGATTTCGTCTGCCTGCAGCACTCGACAACCGCCCACTCAACTTCGATGAATTCATGGCGCGCATGGGGCAGACGATCTACGTTTCGGCGACTCCTGGAAAGTTTGAATTGGAACGCTGCAGCTACCAGAGCGTTCAACAAATCATCCGCCCAACAGGACTTTTGGACCCCATCGTTGAAGTGCGTCCGGCGCAACATCAAGTTGACGATCTGCTCGGAGAAATTCAAAAAACGGTTCAAAACAAAGGGCGCGTGCTGATCACAACACTGACCAAAAAAATGGCTGAGGACCTAACGAACTACTACAAGGATATCGGCCTGCGTATCCGATACCTCCACTCCGACATTGATTCCATTGAACGCGTCGAAATCCTGCGCGACCTTAGAATTGGTCTTTTTGATGTTCTCGTCGGAATCAACCTCTTGCGCGAAGGTTTGGACCTCCCCGAGGTTCAGCTTGTTGGAATTCTTGATGCCGACAAAGAAGGTTTCTTGCGCTCACGCACGAGTCTAATTCAGACTGTTGGTCGCGCCGCACGAAATGCACAAGGTCGCGTGATTTTGTATGCAGACAAAACAACCGACAGTATTGCTGCGGCTCTGACCGAAACCGATCGTCGTCGCGAAATTCAAAGAAAATACAACGAAGACAATGGTATTGTGCCGCAAACCATTATCAAGAAAATTCCGGAACAGTTGAGAAAAATCTATAACCTCGACACGACTCCCGATGAAAATGATCTGGAGCTTAAAATCGAACGCGCACTGACCGGAATCGACGACCGCACTGTTCTGACGAACCCAAGGAAACTCGACAAAGAGGTCAAGCGACTCACAAAACAAATGCAGAAGGCGTCTCAGCAGCTGGAATTTGAGGAGGCGGCTGCATTGCGCGACCAAATCAATTTGTTGAAAGAGGTTGCGCTCCAACTCGGCTCTGCTGCAGGAGAATTGCAAACAAATGAATTCTGAAAAAAACGAGACCAACAACTTGAGCTCAGAATTCATTGAGCGCATCGAATCGCCGCGTGGCGTGCGTTTTCGTGCGCGTGAAGGCGTCCGAAACCTCTGCCTCGAAATCTCTTACCGCGGCGAAGGATTCATGGGCTACCAGAGTCAGCCGCACGGAAACACGGTTCAGGATACACTCAGCAAAGCCTGGCTCACTCTGACCCAAGAAAGCACGACCCTCTATGGCTGTTCACGTCTGGATGCAGGAGTCCACGCGCAGCAATTTTTTCTGAATCTTTTCACCCGCACTCCGCGCACGTGCGAGGATATCACCCGCTCATTAAATGGAATTTTGCGCTCTGGAATGAATACCGCAATTTCGATTTACCGATGCTTCGAAGTCGGCGAAGATTTCAACGCTCGGTTCGACACTCTTGGAAAGCATTACCGCTACCGGCTGTGGTATGGGCGTGGCCATCATGCCGCTCTTACACCTGCCTCATGGGCCGTACGCAGCCGAGAGTTCAGCATGGAAAAACTCAACGCTGCGCTGCAAGACTGTATTGGAGAGCATGATTTTTCTGCATTTCGTGCATCTGATTGCGCGGCAAAAACAACCGTTCGAAACATTGCTCGCATCACGGTGAGCCAAGACCCACTTTATCCAGAGGCCGTTGTCATCGACTTTTTCGGCGAAGGGTTTCTCAAGAACATGATTCGCAATATCGTGGGCACCACAGTTGAAATTGCGATTGGAAAACGTCCACCCGAAACCATCAAAAATGCTTTTGCTCACTTAGACAGAACGCAAATGGGGCAATGTGCACCCGCTCATGCACTTACACTCGAGCGGGTGTTTTACGCAGAGGACGACTGGACAACCGCGACGCTAATTCGTCCATAAATCTGGGACGTGGCCGCGCAACCTCAAAGTTATTTGCAGGTTTTAATTGCGCCGAGCCACCGATTCCATTCTTGGTTTGAAAGACCAGCAGGTTTACTGATGGGCTTACGACTTCCAAGAACATAGCCTGTCTTTTTCACAGCAGCTTTGATGTGCTGAGGAATGTTTTTGCAACTAGGGTCGCCTGCGTGCGACGTGTTGCTCGTCAAAAATGAAATTCCAACGACCAATGCAAAAACGAAACTCAACCGTTTAGAAAGCATACTCAATCCTCCTCAATGATTTTTCGCGGTGACAATGAGCACGTTCGGAACAGCAGAAGAAAAACTTAAGTTGAGCAAGACACGCCTCCGAAAGAACACGACAAATCCTATGTAATGCCATCAAACTTACAAATACACGGCATGATTTCGCTGCATTATAAAAAATCAAAAAAAGACCACTTTAGCCCCCGAAAGCGAGACCGATAGTGAATCAGGGTAATTTTATGAATTTTGGATCCAACATTTTGATATTAATATCGATTTGTATCTGGATACCGACTGGGTGTTCGAACCCTGAGCCTTTTGTCCAACAGCTAAGCCCGAACCCTTTAACACGCTCTCAAAAATCATCGGATGCCATTGTTCGTACAGACTGCAAATCATCAAAGGGAACAATGCTGGAGTTCTGCCAGAGCGGCATACCGTTGGAGTGCTCAAAAACGGAACGTGGAGAGTATTGCACGCAATACTCAGATGCCTTCACCGGTCGAATGTGGGGGCCATTTTGAAACCTTCAATTTTTCTTTTACTCACAATGGTCGCCTGCGCAAATCCATCTCTGAAAATTCAAGAGGGCAGTGCGAAGAGTGAATACCGGCAAGGGTGTTTTGAATTTCTTGGTCAGCGCATCTCGGCCAGCTACATTGTTGAAAACAACATAGCGCGCATCAGTGGCGGCGATATGTTACTGCCCATAGATAAAATTATAAACTGCGATTCAAGTGCGGAACTTGGACTCGCAAGTTATGAAAACTATATCAATCCCAATTCGAGCGTAAATCGATTGTGGCCACAAGGTCGTGTTCCCTACGTGCTTCCCCAAGGATTCCCCTACATGTCGGAATTAAAATTTGCGATATCAGAATGGGAAAAAGCGGGCATAAAATGGGAACCCAAAATTGATTCCGACAAAGACTGGGTCAGTTTTAACTTGCTGCCACCAGAAGACAAGGACATGTTGGGTGGAAGATGTGGCTCTGCTTTGGTTGGTCGCCATGCAGGCCTCGGTGCTCATGCTTTGAACCTCAGAACTCTGGCTACAGTTGAACCGTGTCGGCAAGTTTTGATGAATACGATTTTACACGAAATGGGTCATATCCTTGGATTTATGCATGAGCATCAACGATCCGATCGCGATGAATTCATCACATTCACACAAGATGTGAGCAACGATACGCAGCTCCAAAAGTTGAGTGGAACGATAAATCACACAGCATTCGACTATGCCTCGGTCATGCTTTACCCCACAATTGGTTCTCGCTATTTACGAACCAAAGCTGGGGGTACTGTCCCCGTGAATTCTAAACTGAGTGCTGGAGATATTGAAGGAGCGCGTCGGCTTTATCAAAACAAAATGCCAGAGCTTCTTATCAAACCGCCACAGAGCGAGGGCTATATTTCAGGCACTCCATTCACACTCGAACTTGTCGGTTCTGACGATTCTGTGCTCGCCTGTACAGAAAAACATTTGAGAGTCATCTCAACAAACGAGTCTGCGATTAATTCTAAATCGTCTGTCACTTGGGCAGGCACATGGCCAAACTGTCAGGCACGAATCACACCTGTGGCAAGTGCCTTAGGGCGGGTCTATCTTAGTTTTGAGCTTTTCGATGGGGTCTTCCGCGGCTACAAAGGAACAGATGTTCTGTTGCTCCCAGTAAACAAACATGTAGCAACTATTGATCCAATACCAGACCAATACATGGATATTGATACCGAGAAAAGTGTCATCCTTAAGATTAGGGATGCAGATGGGCCTTATACTTGCGCATACTATCGCCCTCACACTCTGGCACGCAAAGACAGCGCAGGATTAATAGATCATTTTTTTAAAATTGCTTTCTGGTGGCAAGGAACAGCTCCAGAGTGCACAGCTGCAATAATGCCGAAACAGGGCACACGGGGAAAAACCTTAGTGACTCTAACTATTCCCGATGGAAATCATCGTATCACTGCATCATTCAATGCATTCATCGGCTACAAACAAGGCGACCCAATGATCGCCGAAATTACAAAACAACAGACGACCAAGAACACCCCCAAAGTCATTCCCCTCGGCTTGACCAATCGAGCTACGCTGACCTGTTCTTCAACGCACTTAAGCTACACGTCGACGAATAATCTCGTTGTTGGCGCCAGCCAACAAGTCGCATGGGGAGGCACATGGCCCAATTGCACTGCGACAGTCACTCCAACGACGAATGCCACTGGAGAAACGCAACTCAATTTCACTTTGAAGGATGGCAGTTTGAGTGACACTATTCGCGTTGATTTTACTGTTATTGCTGCCCCCACGCCACCAAATCAACCCGATGATGGAAAGAAGGTCGTCAAAGATGACGACAAAATGAATGAGAATAATGAAAATGGGCAGCAAAAAGACAACATGAATTCGGATGTAAATGGACAACAAAAAGACTCAATGAATCCGAATGAAAGTGGACCGAAAAAAGAAGTCGCAAACAATGGCGATAGTCAAAATAATCAAGGGAATGCTCAGGAAAGCGACTCTCAAGTTCCAGACACGGGCCTCGCCGCATCAATCAAGGCCAACAAACTCAGAGGCAAAGCTCCAGTCTGGATAGAACTTTCAGGTGAAGATTCAAAACACTCAGCAACCGAAAAAATTGTTCAATACGAATGGAGTTTTGGGGACGGGACGACTGGCCGATCCAGAAGTTTCAGCAAGTCGTACACCGTGCCGGGAGAATACGAAGTCAGCTTAAAGGTGAAAACATCAACGGGTAAGGAAGACATCAAAAAGCTTAAAATCGTCATCGAAAAATGAATTTTCGCTCAATGATCAACGCAACAAACTTCCTGTGAGTTTTTCGCCGTCACATTTAGCCAAAACAGCACCCTGAGTTCCTGATACCTTGAGTTCGCGAGTCCCTGTCACGTTGCTCAGGTTTAACTCTGACGCATCATTTTCAAACTTGAATCCAAACGCTTTCAAATTCAAATCAACGCAAGAAACAGAGACACTTAAAGTCAATGTACTTGAGTCTTTCAATGCGAGCTCAATACGTCCCGCAGGCGCACTCTCCGGCTTACCCGGGTGCGTTTGAAGGAAGATCTCTTCCAAATTCAAAAAACCATCTTTGTCGCTGTCGATAAATTCAATTCCAGGAAAGCTCTTGCCGTCATCCAAAGAAATGTTTCTAAAGTCTTCACCATATGGAGTCCGCTTACCGCCTCCACCCGCACGCACGTGACACAAACCGCACGATGTTTCGTCGGTGAGCAGATGTGTAGAGATGTTGTTTGCATCGTAATGCTCAGTAAACTGGTCGAGAAATTTTCTGAAACCAAAAGCCTCCCCCGAGACGACCGCTGCCAAAACCAAACCTACGGACAAAAGACTCTTTTTCATAAACCCTCCAGAAACGGCCAAATCAGCCTGAAGGGGCGGTAGCAAAGAGCAGAGCACCGGAGAAGAACTTTTTTTGTATAAAAATCGGGGTTTTCACCCATTTTAACCCTTTTTCAAAAGAAACTTATCCTTTAGCCCGCAAGTGCCGAAATGTATCGGGGGTTAATAATGAGGATTTTGGGGACGATAGGAACGCTCGCTCTACTGACTCTTTCAGTGGGCATGGGCTGTCGTGCCGCATCGAAGTCGACGCCCCCAAATACAAACGTCAGCGAACGTTCGGGCACGACGACGAATCAGACCAACTCCAGAAATAATCCCAACTCGGGCGGCGGTGGAGCGGAGGAGATTCTCGTTATAGCCGATCCGGGAACCTATCCTTTTCCTATCAATAAGAGTGCACGTCTCAATGGATTGCCACTGCCCTTTGACAACAAAGATTGGGGTAAACCTGATCCTGCAACAGCCGAGGCCATTGCTAGTTTTGCGCAAGCAGACGGAACATACGCAACCGATTGCAACAACGGTGAAATAAAATTGGTCCTCGTCGAAGATGGTGTGACTATCGCGCAAACCGCATCTTTTTCGGAGAGCAACTGCAACACGATATCATTACTATCGACATTGAATTATGTTGTTCGCGGAATGAAAATCGCAAAAACCGGATCAACATTCGATTTGACGGGCTCTGTTGTTGATATTTTTATTTCACCCAAATCGTCGTCGACGACGTCACAATTCAATTCCGAGAAGAAATGCGGAATTTCTCAATGGATCCTCAATCAGAACCAATCCGTCGCGGGTGAAACCTGCAACGGAAAGACCTATCCGGCGCAAGGTTCGATAGTCAGCCAAAAGATGACTTTCACGGATACAAGTCTAACGACCGCAGACGGAACAGTTTACAGCAAACTTCCCCCTGCGATGGCAATTACCGGTGGGTCTCAAATCTCAGTCAGTACAAGTATGCTTGCTTTCGTGACTGTTTCTTTGATGAATAACAATACACCTTTTTGTTCGGGCACCCTCATCAGCGAGAGTCATGTGGTGACTGCAGCTCATTGCATTGAGGCCGCAGAAAGCATTCCATCAGCTAATTTATCTGTCGGATTTGGAGTCACTGGGGCAACAAAGGTGAAGGTTTTGAGTCTTAAAAAACATGAAAATTACACAGACCAAAATCTGGATAGCGAATTTACCCCCGCCCTCAATGCCGACGTTGGAATCGTGAAATTGGCGGGACCTGTTCCCAAACCCTACCGAAGCATCGCTCTTCTTCCATCAACTGAAAATTTGGCTGCAAATGAAAAAGTGTACATCGCGGGGTTTGGCGTTGATGAAACCGGCAACGCAGGAGTCTTGAAAGCTTCATTCTCTTTGTTTTCAGCCGAGAACTCTGTCAGTCAGAATTTCAAAACTGTGTCCTCTGTGACGCAGTCAACATGCAACGGTGATTCCGGCGGACCAGCCTTTGTTGTGCGGGGAAACTATTACTACCTGATCGGCGCCACGTCCTACGGCCCAAGTAATTTCTACTGCAGAGGTGGCGACAGCTTTTTCGCTGATCTTCGCAGATTTTCCTCGTGGCTTGAAGCCAATGCCAACTGATTCGCTTACCAGTCAGAAGATGTAACGCCGAAGTCGGCAAATTTAGCCCAGTGTGTTTGGGGCATTTTTTCCCAAGTGTTACACTCTTAAGGAAACACGCTTCGGGGACAATGCAATGACCATTTGGAAGAATTCAACCTTCATTCTGCTGTCCATTTTGAGTTGCGGTGCGATTCCACTTTACGCTTCAGCCCAGCAAAATCCGAACACAGCGGGTTGGGCTGTCGTTAATCCACCCACACCAGCGCGACGCTACGGCATGGCTGGTTGCGGACTGGGCTCGATACTTCTTCCCAATGGCCCTCAGTTCATGACGTCAATCATCAACGGTCTCGCATGGAATCAGGTGTTTATGATTTCGAGTGGCACGTCGAATTGTCAGTCAGAGAACTCACGTCAAGTGATGCTCAGTCAAGAGCATTTCATTGCACAAAACTATCGAGATGTCGCACGCGATGCTGCGCGGGGCGGAGGCGATCAACTCAAAGGACTGGCAGGAACGCTTGGATGTGAGGATGTAGATTTCGAGCGATTTGCTCAACTAACTCAAAAAAACTACGACGGCATCTTCTCGCAGCCTGGCGCACTTGCCGCGCTTGGAGCTTTGAAAACAAAAATATCAGCTGACACGCAACTCAGCTCTTCATGCAAGTATGCAGCTCTGCCGACCGGCCGTGCGCAAGTGAATTGAGAGGCTCTGTATGAAATCCAATTCCCTCAAAATGTTCTCATGTATTGCAGCTGTCTTGGCTCACTCGCAAACTGCCGATGCGGGCGTCAGACACAGCCGTTCGTTGGGTGGCACAGGATCAAACATTCCCAGATCCGAACAACGCCGCCCTGCAGCTGGCGAGCAACCTGTACCTTTCACGCCGGCCGTGCCAAATCAGGGTCCATCACAAACAGCACCTCAACCGGTTCAGCTGCAACCCTCTGCGCAGCCGGTTCAACCCGGGCAACCTGTCATTGTTGCACCACCTGTGCCTGTGCAAATTCCAACGCAGATGTCCTTCGAACCACCCGTTCAAATTCCACAGCAGCAGCAGCCAGCACAAATGCAAGCCCCTGTGCAGATTCCGCAACAGGCGCAGCCTGCGCAAATGCAAGCCCCTGTGCAGATTCCGCAACAGGCGCAGCCTGCACAAATGCAACCGCCTATGCAGGTGCCGCAGCAGCTACAGCCCGCGCAAATGCAGCCCCCTGTGCAGGTTCCGCAACAGCAACAGCCGCAGCCCGCACAAATGCAAAATCCTGTTCAAGTTCCTCGACAGTTATCGACACAGCCCCTTCCTCAACAGGGATTACCGTCGCAACCACCTATGTCGCCTGCAGCGTCTCTTTCAGACAGGTATGTTCAGCCGTCCTACGGCATGGCAGGCTGTGGCTTAGGGTCGATGATCTTCAAGAATAACGTGCGCTCGGAGCAATGGTTGGCATCAATCATAAACGACATTTTTATTCCTCAGTCGATCATGATCACAACCGGAACTTCGAATTGTGTCGATGTTGATGAAGAACAAATGCAAGCTGAACAGGAAATCTTCATTGACACCAATCTTCATGCACTACGTCTTGAGGCTGCTCGTGGAGAGGGCGAGAATCTTCGCGCATTTGCAGATCTTCTCGGTTGTCAGAGAGACGGACTTTTTGATACTTTTGCTTCATCCAGCCAGGGTCAACACTCATTTATTTTCTCCGACAGTCAGCCGGCTTCTGTTGCCGACCGCTATCGTGAAGTTCTAAAACGTTCTCGTGCTCTGAAGTCGCGCTGCGAACGTCTGTTCTAATGTCGTTGCCCATTCTCACCGCCCATGACGTGAAGTCGCTGGAGACGCGCATCATCGCGCGCGGCACGCCTCTGTCGGATCTCATCAAAAAGGCGGTTGAAGGCTGCACTGACTGGATCAAAACTCACTACCCACTTGAACAATTTCCAACCGTCGGTCTGCTCGTTGGCAGTGGCCACAACGGAGCCGATGCGTTGGGAATCGGTCGACTTCTCTGTAATGAAGGTCGTCAGGTTCTCGCAGTTGTTGTGAGTTCCGAAGATTCGCTCAAGCCCGCAACTCGTCTGGCCGTCGAGGAGCTTCACGCTGCTGGCGGAAAAATAGTTTTTTTTAACGAGCCCCACCCTATCAAACAAAACAATACACATCAGTACAGGGAGTCGAATCTCAGCCTGTGGATTGATGGCCTTCAGGGTTTTGGTCTCAATCGCCCATTGGAAGGCACACATGCTGCGGCTGTGCGAATGCTTAATGAGTTTTCTGCACCCGTGGTTGCCATCGATCTTCCAAGCGGGTTGCATGCAGACTTGGGACTGATGCAACCGGAATATTCAACTTTCGTTCATGCGCAAGACACACTTGCTCTGGGGTGTCTTAAACCTGTTCACGTGATCGACTCAACTCTGCGAGCGTTGGGCCGCGTGCACCTTATTGACATGAATTACAGTCATGACATTACAATACAGCAGCTGACGCAATGGCGCGCTCTTACGTCACCCGACATTCCAGCTCTTTTACAACAGGCGCGTCGACCCGCTGCATCACACAAATATAAAAATGGACGCGTACTCGTCATCGCTGGTTCAAAACGATACCCGGGCGCAGCGGTAATGGCCTGTCTTGGTGCGCAGATCTCGGGTGCGGGAATGATTCATGCGCTTGTCCCTTTTGAATCGCGTCAGGCCATTCTCACACACGCACCTGAAATTATTTTTGAGAGCCGGTTACCAAAGCTTGAATCGTTTAGCAGCATTGTGATTGGCCCGGGCTGGGTTCCACCAGACGCTGAAATTTTGCAGAACATCATCAGCCATGTGCGCACGTCAACACATTGCCGATTCGTCTTTGATGCGGGTGCTTTTACGCTTCTAAAACATTTATTTGCTCGTGGAGAAAAACTCTCTGAGCGCTGTGTTCTCACTCCTCATGGAGGAGAATTTGCACAACTCTTCCCAGAACCCGCTGCTCGCATGTCAACCTCAGAAAGCAGCAAGGTATTGAACACAATTCAGGCCGCTGTCTGGGCTGCTAAAATGGCAAACGCAGTCATCTATTTCAAGGGAGCACGCACATGCATTGCAACTCCCGACTCCTCGGCACGGGTTATCATGAATTCAACCCCACTCCTCGCGCATGCCGGACATGGTGATGTGATTGCCGGACTGATGGGTGGACTGCTCGCAAGTTCTCTGTCTCCCGCAGATGCAGCAGCACTGACGGTTCTGCTTCAATCGACTGCTGCACTCGACTTTGCTGCAGAGTTTCCCTGTGCACTCACACTCCCACCACTCACACTCATTGAACGGATTCAACATCTTCATGCATGCGCCACAGAAAATAAGATGTGACTGGTTCCCAAGTTTTGCCTGACAAAATGAAAACTGACTGGAGCTAAAAGTATGATTAAAATTAAACCGCGCGCCACACTTACGCTCTATTCATTGCTCTTCTCAGGCTTTGCCTCTGCAAAACCTCCAACATTTAATCCGAATTGGTTTGCATGCAAAACGGATTCAGAATGTATTATAGCGAAAGGAACCTGCAATCAGCCAACCTCTGTAAATGAAAAATTCAAGAACGAAGCCGAAGCATATTACATATTTCAAGGATACTCGATTCGCTGTCGACGAGCCCCAATTCCTGAGGTTCTCAGAGTGCATTGTCTACAAAATAAATGCACAGCGGATTTTAAACCCGCTGCGCAGGAACTCAAAAAAAACAAAGATTAAAGTTTATAATTTAAAATTTCGTTTTTACCGCACCACTGATCCGCATTTGCATTGCTGACTTGCGCAAGGGGAACCTTCATCTGTTCTGCCGAACACTTCAACCAACCGCGCAACATACGAACATCTGTGAGGGTGGAAGACTCCGTCGAGCGACACATATTCATGACGTTTCTTTTCACCATGCTTACGGTTCCAACAAGGAGCCCTTCACTGACGGCGGGTGCACCACCGTCTCCATCGCACGGAACTCCATCGCCCCTCACAAATCCAACAATGCCATATCCGTTATCAAGCTTCGCGCCACTCCATCCTCGCTCGCTTACTGCAGTGCGTGGACGCCCGTTGGTGAACTCATTTTCATCTGAGCCG
>CAYWSV010000004.1:41080-45600 GCA_964460155.1 uncultured Oligoflexia bacterium
CCGTCAATTTCAACGGCGCCGATAATTTCTGTTCGGGAAGCGCGATTTTTACTCCGTTTGTTTGCATCGGTTTTTCGAGAACAATCAAAGCGATATCTGTCGAAACCATCTCTGTTGTGCTCAGCGGATTCATTCCTGCTGCCACTTTGAAATACGGATGTCGTGCTGCACTTACAGCGCGAATTGTCTCGGGTCGTTGGCCTGCAAACGAGATAATCTCGATTTTGTTTTCCAGAATGAAACGAGGCTCGGTGCGCACATCTTCAAATCGGCCCACACAATTTGCGGCAGTAATGACGTGGCGAGGCCCGACAGCAACTCCCGAACAGCCAAACTGGCTGCCCAAGACTAAGACACTGTACTGGAGCTCAGGCGCTCCCATGTTCAAAGGGGTCCCAAAGGCGATCGTTGGATCGCTCTCATTTGTCTTGCTGTGACAGGCACTTACGAAAGAAAACAAGGCAAACGCAGAAACGAACAACGGCTTGGATGTAAACATAAAAAAGCCCCCCCGCGAACGGGAGAGCAAAGATAGTGCCACGCCACTTTAGGCTGGTTCTAGAATTCAGCCCGCAGCAGGCTCAATGTTTGTTTCGGACACCAGTCGAATTTGAGTCCCCGCAGATGGTCCTTCTGCACCACTCACATTTGCGACGGGCACAAATCCGCCAACTAGTGTTTCGTTCCACAGGTCGTCAATTTGAGCCACGAAGCGAATATCGACACGTTTGCGCAATGACACCGGAAGCTCGGCCACTGCAGAACGGTTTTTCTCGGGAACGCACACTGTTTTGATTCCAACGCGCAGCGCTGCAAGAATCTTTTCACGCAGACCACCAATGGGCAGCACGCGGCCGTGCAGCGTAAGTTCACCCGTCATCGCCACGTCCTGACGCACAGGGCGCCCAAGGAACGCAGACAGAAGCGCACAGGCAATTGTCACACCCGCACTCGGGCCATCCTTTGGAATTGCTCCCGCCGGAAAATGTAGATGTACATCGGTCTCTGCGAAAACTTTCGGATTAATTCCCAGCTGTGCACAGCGGCTCTTAATGTGACTCATCGCTGCGTGCGCAGACTCTTTCATCACATCACCTAACTGACCTGTGAGTGTCAGCGTGCCTTTACCAGGAAGCAGATTCACTTCGATATAAAGAATTTCACCGCCGACAGACGTGTAGGCAAGACCTGTGGCCACACCCACCCGTTGCGCCGAGCAATCGTGTTCTTCGGCCAAATAGCGTTCTTCACCCAGCAGATCACGCGCAATTTTTGGCGTAACCTTCCATGTTTTGCGCGCCTTGCCCGAGGCATCTGCCTCAGCCACATTGCGGGCAATTTTACGGGTAATTGCACCAATGTGTTTTTCCAAATGACGCAGACCAGATTCACGCGTGTAGTTGTTGATCATCAACTCCACAGCCGCATCTTGAAATTGAACGAGGTCTACCGTCAATCCGGTCTGTTCAATCGATTTTGGAATAATATACTGTTTCGCAATTTCGCGTTTTTCGTCTTCACTGTAACCACTCACCTCGATAACCTCGAGACGATCGCGCAGCGGCGCTGGAATTGTATCCAGACGATTCGCATTGGCAATGAACATCACCTGACTTAAATCGAAAGGCAGGTTGATGTAGTGGTCAGAGAACGTATGATTCTGTTCGGGATCCAAAACTTCAAGAAGAGCCGAAGCAGGATCACCCTTATAGTCAGATCCAAGCTTGTCGAGCTCGTCGAGCATAATAACAGGATTGCGAACTTGGACGTTTTTCAGCGCCTGAATTAGACGTCCGGGCTGGGAACCAACATAGGTTCTGCGGTGACCACGGATCTCTGCTTCATCACGCATGCCACCCAAACTTAAGCGGACAAATTTACGTCCAAGCGCTTTCGCAATTGAGCGTCCTAAACTCGTTTTTCCGACGCCCGGAGGCCCGACAAAACAGAGAATGGGTCCCTTCGCATCTGGATTCAATTTCTTTACAGCAATGAATTCAAGGATACGATCTTTGATCTTCTCAAGACCAAAATGATCCTCTTCGAGAACTTCCTTACAGCGGACGATATCAAACTTGGTGTCACTGAGTTTTGCCCAAGGCAAATCAGCCAACCACTCGATGTAGGTGCGAGTGATTGTCGCCTCGCTGGAATCTTGATTCATACGTTCAAGGCGCTTGAGTTGTTTACCAGCCTCGGTCAGAGCTTCAGCCGACATCTGCGCACGCTGAACGCGCTCGCGCAATTCTTCAAGATCATCTTTTCCATCGAGCTCGCCCAATTCAGAGCGAATAGCGCGCAATTGCTCGCGCAGATAATGTTCTCTGCTCGCACGACCCACTTCTTCTTTCGCAGCCGATTGAATGCGTGCCTGAGCACTTGAAACTTCGAGCTCGCGGACGAGAAGTTTATGCACACGGCGGAGTCGTTCGAGACTTCCTTGTGTCGCCAAAATCCACTGCGCATCTGAAATTTTTAGATTCATATTGCTGGCAATCAAATCCGCCAAACGACCTGGATCGCTGACGTCCTCCAGCAGAACAAGAATATCTGGAGTCAATGCGCGACCAAGTCCGACCAGTTTTTCGAGCTGATCGCGGGTTGTGCGCATTAGCGCTTCCGCCTCGGAACCCGTTGTCGCGTTGGCCGTCGAATCGGTCATCGCCTTTACACTGACCAACGGAAATGGTTCCTGTTGCGCAAGTTCTGTAATTTTAGCTTTACGCAAGCCCTGAACGAGTACTTTAACACGTCCATCGGGGAGCCGACGTGTACGCATCACCATGGCCACAGTTCCAACGTCATAAACGTCAAAGGGAACAGGTGACGAGGCGGCGAGCTCGGGGCTGTCTTGCGAAATTTCAGCGTTGTGAGCGCTATTGACCTGCCCGTCGATTTGGAAAGCTGACAACAGAATCAGCTTGTCCTTTGCCATGGCTGCCTCAACGGCCTTCAGACACACATCTTCCGCAATGAACACCGGAAGGATCATTTGCGGAAAGACAACGATGTCTTTGAGAGGAAGAAGAGGAAGTTGGTCCGGAAGTTTGTCTTGAACAGCCTGCATGCCGTGCGTTCTCCTTGCGCTGACCACGAGTCGTGTTCTTCTTTGATTGTGACGGAACGACACGCATGCAAGTGAGTCGCGAAAATGTCGCGACGGAGGGAAAAAAAAGCACCCCGCATGCATTCAACACGCGGGGTGCCTCAACAACAATCAAGTTGATGCTATTTTTTTGAACCTGTCGATTTGGCAGTCGTGCCCTTGCTCGGTGCTGCCGCAGTTTGCGGTGCAGGATTTGCCGCCGCCTTTGCTGCCATTCGTTCGTTGCGCGCAGTGATTTCGTCTTCTGTGAAGTACACGTACTGTGGCGACTTGCCATCGTTGATGCACTCGGCCGAAACAATCACGTCCTTGACGTTTTTCATGCTTGGCAATTCGAACATCGTGTCAAGCATCACGTCTTCAAGAATAGCGCGCAAACCGCGGGCACCCGTTTTGCGCTTAAGCGCTTCGTGCGCAACAGCTGAAAGAGCTTCGGGTTCGAACACCAGATTCACACGCTCGTATGCAAACAATCTCTGGTACTGCTTGACGATTGCATTGCGCGGCTCGGAAAGAATCTTGACGAGTGCCACATCATCGAGTTCAGCGAGTGTCACCACGACAGGCAAACGACCCATAAATTCGGGAATCATTCCGAACTTGAGCAAGTCTTCGACGCGGACCTTCGCAAACAGCTCGGTGACATTGAGCTTCGCGCGACTCTTCACATCCGCACCAAAGCCCATGGAGTTTGAATCCATGCGTGCACGAATGATTTCTTCAAGACCAGCGAAAGCACCACCACAAATAAACAGAATATTTGTTGTGTCCACTTGCAGGAACTCCTGCTGAGGATGCTTGCGACCGCCGCGCGGAGGCACATTCGACACTGTTCCTTCGAGAAGTTTGAGCAACGCTTGCTGCACGCCTTCACCCGACACGTCGCGCGTAATCGAGGTGTTCTCGCCTTTACGTGCAATCTTGTCGATTTCGTCGATGTAGGCGATTCCCTTTTGTGCTTGTTCGACGTCGAAGTCCGCAGCCTGAAGCAGATTCAGAATGATGTTTTCAACATCTTCACCCACGTATCCGGCTTCGGTCAGGTTCGTTGCATCTGCAATCGTAAACGGCACTTGAAGAATGCGAGCCATACTCTGTGCCAACAGAGTTTTACCTGAACCGGTTGGACCGATGAGCAAAATGTTGCTCTTGGCCAATTCGACTTCACCTTTTTCTTGCGCGTTCGAATGTTCAATACGCTTGTAATGGTTATGAACAGCAACCGAGAGAACTCGTTTTGCGCGCTCCTGACCAATCACATAGTCGTCGAGAACTTTCTTGATTTCTGCAGGGCTAGGAACGCCCTCAACAGCCCCGACGACATCATCTTTCTCCATTTCCTCGGCGATGATGTCATTGCACAGAGCAATACACTCGTCGCAGATGTAAACGTTCGGACCAGCAATCAGCTTTT
>CAYWSV010000005.1:0-39806 GCA_964460155.1 uncultured Oligoflexia bacterium
GGGAGCTGTTTCGCTTGTGACGCTTCCTTTGTTCGTGCGTTTGAAGATGGTGCGTCAGTTCTGTCGCAGATGGTCTCAAAAGACTCACATTCCAGTGGGGAGGATTGCAGGTGTAATTCAGGCCGCCCTGCGTCAGCTTGAGCCGCTTCGCCACGACGTTGAGGCTGGCACTCGCCATCCCACACGGCTGGCCGGCCCTATTCTGCTCAGTGTGGTCAACCTTCTCGCGGCCAGTGCCACGCTGTACCTTGCGGCCCGTGCCCTTTCCGTGCGCCTGGACTTCTTTCAGATCGTCTGCGTTTTCCCCATCATTTCGGTCGCCTCGCTGCTGCCTCTGGGCTTCGCAGGAATCGGTGGCTATCAACTTATCATGGCGACTGTGTTCGGGATTTTCTCGGTCTCACCCTCGGTCGTTGCGTCGGCTGGGGTGCTCCAGAGTGCTTTGGGTTTGTTTGTGAACACTCTTCTTGGCTTATTGTTCCTCAAGGTCTGTGCCTCGCAGATTCGGTCTGTATTCCGAAGCGAAACCTCGCCATCGGCCGGCTAAGAGTTGGCGCTTGAAGTCGGGGGGGTGCTGGGCTATGTGTGCCTCGCGAGGAGAGCTGGGCTACAGCGCCATGGGCTTTTTTGTTCATGAGTGAGGAAAGTCCGGACTTCGTAGAGCAGAGTGCTGGTTAACGACCAGGCGGGGTAACCCGACGGAAAGTGCAACAGAAAATACAAAGCCTAAGACGCAAGTCCGGCAATGGTGAAATCGTGAGGTAAGAGCTCACGGGCGTCCGTGGCGACACGGCGTTTGGCAAACCCCACCCGAAGCAAAACCAAATAGGGGCGAAGGACTGGCTCGGTCCGCTTGACGCTCGGGTTGGTTGCAAAGATCCCATCGGTAACGGTGTGGGCAAGAGAAATTGTAGTCGCCGACAGAATCCGGCTTACAGGTTCTCCTCGTTTTTACTTTATCCAACGTTCGCTCGTGCGAGGTGTTCTATGTTCACAGTGCAACCTGTCCTCCGGTCGTCAAATCCGGAAATTACGTACTTCACATCCGAAAGTGTATCCGAAGGTCATCCCGATAAGGTTGCCGACCAGGTGTCCGATGCGATTTTGGATGAGCTTCTTAAGTATGACCCACACGCTCGTGTTGCGTGCGAGACTCTTGTGAAGACCGGCTTGGTTGTCATTGCTGGCGAAATCACGACAAACGATGAATGCAAAATGAAGGCGCGCAAGTACGCCGACATCGCTCGCGAGACCATTCGTGAAATCGGTTACGATGATCCTGAAAACGGATTTGATTATCGCAGCTGCGGGGTCATTGTGGCGGTCGATGCGCAATCGCACGACATCGCTGTGGGTGTGAACGAAGGTGAAGGCTTGCACAAGGAAATGGGTGCAGGCGATCAGGGCATGATGTTCGGTTATGCAATCAACGAGACTCCCGAACTCATGCCTGCGACTTTGCAATACGCGCAAAATATTTTGCGTAATCTTGCTCACAAGAGAAAAGTCGAGAAGGTTCCATTCTTGCGTCCTGACGCAAAATCACAGGTTACAGTTGAGTATCACAACGGCGTCATCAAGCGCGTAGACACGGTTGTTGTCAGTACAATGCACACACCTGACGTCAGCTTGGAAAAGCTCCACACATTTGTCGTTGAAGAAGTCATCAAAAAGACGATTCCAGCCAACCTGTTGGATTCCAAGACACGTTACTTTATCAATCCGACAGGCCGATTTGTGACTGGCGGACCTCAGGGTGACTGCGGACTTACAGGACGCAAGATTATCGTTGATACATACGGTGGTCATGGCGCACATGGCGGAGGCGCGTTCTCGGGCAAGGACCCAAGTAAAGTCGACCGTTCTGCTGCATATTTGGGCCGTTATATCGCCAAGAATATCGTGGCTGCAGGGTTGGCGGACCGTGCGCTTGTTCAGATTGCCTACGCCATTGGCGTTGCTGAACCGGTCAGCGTCAATGTTCAGACGTTCGGAACCGAGAAGATTTCACGCGTAAAGATCGAAGCGGCAGTTCGCGAAACTTTCCGCATGAAACCTGCAGATATCATCTCTCAGTTCGATCTCAAAAACCCAGCTAAGAATGGTTTTTCCTACCGTGAAACGGCTGCTTATGGTCATTTTGGCCGCAACCAGTTCCCATGGGAAAAACTCGACAAGGTTGAGGCGCTCAAGCAATATCTTTGATCTCTGCTTGAGGAGATCAATCTATGAAGCCTTGTTCAATTGTTCGTTACGTTGGTCTTGGCTGTTTACTGACAACTGCAGCACCGCTGCAGTTGTTTAATTTTACAGCAAGTGCAAATCCTTCGGCCCCAGCATCGAGCACCGCATCGTCGACGGCCTCTGCTGCGCAGATTGTTGTCGAGAGCAACGTGAAGTCTCTTGATGCTGTTTGGAACGTGCGCCACGAGATGCACGCAAAGATTGTCGACTTTCTTAAACGCAAACCCGCACTGCCTGATGATTTTGAGGTTCTTTGGCGGGTCTCTCGATTGTCTTATTACGGCGGTTTTTTCGCATTACCACAAGGTGCGACTTCCGAAGAGAAAATGGACATCTTTCAGGTTGGCGTAGACGCCGGTGATAAGGCCCGCCGTTTGGCGGCAGGCCGTGTCGAGGGTCACTACTGGTATGCCGTGACGATGGGTGGTTGGGGAATTGCGAAGGGCATTCTGAATGCTCTTAGCTCAGCAAAACCCATGCGTGAGGCACTCACCGAGGCAATTAAGATCGACCCTAAATATCACTATGCGGGGCCATTGCGTGTTCGTGGGCGTTTGTACAACAAATTGCCTGGCATCGTTTCTTTTGGCGACAACAAGCTGGCGCTTGAAGACCTAAAGAAAGCAGTGTCTCTCGCTCCCGAAAGCAAGCTCAATCACATTTATCTTGCCGAGGTTCAAAGCAAGCTGAATAGCAAAACCGAAGCACTTAAGACTCTCGAATTTGCTAAGACTCTTCCAGACGTCGTTGGCGTTTCAGAGGAATCCGCGTATCGTAAAGATATCGGTAATCTTGAGAATAAATTTCGATAATTGGACATAATGAGAGGATGCGCATGTCAAAGACTAAAGTACTTATCGGTGCGGCTTTTGTTCTGGGAGGCTTGGTGGGGCTGGTTCCTTTGTTTGCCCTCGACAAGGAGCGTCTTGCAGGTCGCGTATTGTTCTCTCCATCAGCTGCAACCGAGGCCGTCGCTGCGCCTGCGGGCTCTGCTGGCGGAAATGTCATCGGTTCCTTTGGCGCATCCCAAGTTGATCGTACTCAGTTGACCGGCGGCGAGGCGCAAAAACTGTTTGAAGCCGAGATGCAAGTCTACAACGCGGCGGAGCAAATTCTTGTGCAGCGTTACGTGACTCAATTCTTCGAGAAGATGAAAACGGAGCGCAAATTCGCATCAGTTGATGAAGCACAAGCCGCATATTTTAACGATAAAGTCACTATCGCTCCAAAAGAGGTAGAGGACTTCCTCGAAGAGAACAAATCTAATCCTGCTCTGCAAAGAATTCCGGAAAAAGAGCGTGCAGGACAGGTTCGTGCATTTCTCGAAGGTCGTGCGCGTGAAGGAGCGTTCCGTCAGCTTGTCGATCAGGCACGTAGTTCCGGCGCAATTCGTGTTGCTCTGCGTAGACCATCGGAACCTCAGCTGAACGTGGATGATGGTGGTAACTATTTCATGGGTCCTAAGGATGCCAAGGTTACCATCGTTGAATTCGCAGATTTCCAGTGCCCATTCTGTGCTCGAATGGTGCCTACGCTGAAGGATATTGTTGAACAGTATAAGGGTAAAGTTCGCTGGGTTTATCGCGATCTTCCGTTGCGTGAAATTCATCCCGAAGCATTGCCTGCGGCCGTTGCCGCAAACTGTGCAGGAGCGCAGGGCAAGTATTTCGAAATGCACAACGCGCTTTTCGAAAATTATGCCCGCCTAAGCTCGGGACTTTACAAGGAACTGGCTGGAAAGCTCTCTCTTGACGGACAGAAGTTTGAGGCTTGTTTGAAGGATCCAAAAATGGAAGCGGAAGTCCTTAAGGATGCCGCTGAAGCTCAGAATCTGGGTGTGAACGGAACCCCTGCTTATTTCGTCAATGGTCGCAAGCTCGGTGGTGCTGTCGACAGAGCTGAATTTGCGCGATTGATTGAGAATGAATTGGCCAAAAAATAACGCGCGCTTTTTGGTGTTTTTCGGAGTTCTTCTATGTTTGGTATCGGCGGAGGTGAAATACTCGTCGTTGCAATCGTTGCCTTACTGTTGTTTGGCAACGAAGATCTTCCGAAAAACATGAGAAAAATGGTGAAAGCCTGGAATGATTTTCGCGGAGTGACCAACGATTTGCAGCGTTCATGGTTGGATGTGCGCGATCAGGTGGCCCGCGATATCATGACCGAACGGCCCGATTCTCAAACGCAACCTTCAGACTCTCATTCCGCTGAATCGGCAGCGCAGGTCACCGGCTCCGGTGATTCTAAGAGTCCCCTCCCGCCTCCAGAAGGGTTACATGACGGTGCTTTTGGGCAACCGGTTATTCAGCCCGCGCAGGGCTCTCTTGCTCAAGGGCATCTTGAAGAAAGCGAAGCTGAGCCACTGTCGGCCAATCCGATTTCAACATCGACAAGCTGTGCGGAATCAGTTGTTGCTGGAGATCAAAATGCATCAATGCAGTCAGCTGATTCGTCTGCAACGCCGGTTGGACAAAACCCGCTCAACGATAAATCCACTTAAGATTATAATAATTGCGTAGCACGCGCTGAACGTAGGTTTTGGTTTCGGCAAACGGTATGAATTCGATGAAGTAGGGCATGTCAGCGAGTTTCTGACGATTGCTGACCCATTTGTCTACAGCTGCCTCGCCTGCATTGTATGCAGCAACCGCAAAAGTCAGGTTGTTGTTATAGCGTTCTAAAAGCTGGGCCAAATAACATGCGCCTGCGAGGGTGTTCACGGCCGGATCTGTCAGGTCGAATTTTTCTCCATTCTTAAATTCAGGCCGCGCTTTCAATACCCGAGCTGCAGTTGTTGGCAGCAGCTGCATCAATCCAACCGCTCCCACATGACTTTTCACACTGGCTTGAAAAAGGCTTTCCTGACGAGACACAGCGTAGAGGAGATCAACGTCGACTCCACATTTTTCCGCAGCCTGAGAAAATTGTTGTGAATAGGGACGCGGATAAAAAATGAAGTAAAGAAATGGAAGGTAATCGGTATCCCAACCGAGTGTGTCGCGTAGTCGGCCGACGAAAAGTATCGCGTTTGCATGATCACCCAAAATATGGGTCAGCCATGCAATTTGGTGCGCTCGTGGGAGAACTTCTGAATGCAGACTATTCAGTCGTTGAAATGACTGCCTCAGATATTGTGTTTCGGCTCTGATGTATGACGGAATAAGTTCTTCACTGCTTCTCAAAAAATGCGTGAATTCATCGGCAGCCAATTCGATGGTTGCTGCTTTAAGTAACGTGACCAACAGCATCGCTGTTTCGAGCGAGAGGTCAAATTGCTTCTGCGAACTCACAAACTGTTGAAGATCAGCTTGACGTGCGACGGCAAGCGACGTGCGCGGAGGAACGGATGTGACGATTTTAAGTGGTTTGGATTCGTCCAATTGAAGCCATGTGTTGAGCTCTGTTTTCCAATCGACGTAAAATGCTTGTTTTGCTTGAGTCGATGCGCGTCCTGATTCGCGCATCAGCAGCTCCGGGACTGCAGCAAGGTGACCCTTCCCGGTCTGATCCCCGACGAGGGTGGTCTAGTGGATCCGTGGCTCCCGCAGACAGAAAAGCATTTTCGCCTTCGCCGGTTTTGTTTGCCGCATGGTGTGTGCGACCAATCCAATAAAACGCCATAGAGCGCGTCGAAGAATCCTGTGTGAGTTCAATAATGCGTTCAAATGATTTTCGGGCTGGCTCAAATTCACCGCTGAGAAATTGAATGAGTCCACGTCTCGAGAGAATCCAAATCAAAAACTCATCAGAGTCCGATGCAGGTTGCACTTTTTCAACCGCATCGAGAATACTTAGATTTTCAGCACCATTGAGCATTTCGAAACCGACTCGTCCGACAAGGACTTTGGCGGCATCCATAAAATGCTCCCACGACTGCACCTGTGCAGCATCAGTGAGAACTTTTCGAGCAGAGAAAAATGCTTGTGGATTGTTGTTTTGTTCCCATTGCAGTCGCGCGAGCCAAAGACGAGCATCCAATTTGAATGAGTCAAACTGATCTTTGTCAAAGGCAAACGAATCATGAGTACAACGACTGCGGTCGAGGTCGCGAACAAATTCATCTTGAAGCTGAGCAAATTTTCGCCTGTCCTGCGCGATTCGCGTTGCTTGTGCGAGAGCATACTGAGCATAAAGAACTTCGGCGGGACATTCTCTTGTGGATTTTGTTGATTGTGATGCAGTGCTTCGGCCGTTGAGTATCTTTTTGGCGAGAGGAACGACGAGTGTCCATTTTCGTCCTTCAACGAGCGATCTCAGCTTTCGAATTCGGTCGATCGAGGATTCGGTTTTTGCTGTCTGTGTTTCCTCGGGTTCATCCTTTTTGGACGTTGGAACGGAGTTTGAAAAAATGTCCCTCAGCCATTGAGGTGTCTTGAGTTTCTCAGCTCTGAAATGTGTCTCACTCAGAAGCCACGTGCGATATCCTGCTGCCGAGAACAACGCAGGTTCTTCTTGTGCCAAGACCTGCCATCCGTGAGTGTTGCAGACAAACGAGCACTGTAAGGCCTGAAATGCATTGAACTCGGTCATAGGGCTGCGCGCCTGACTGTCGGTCTGCGAATTTTGGTCGGTGCCGCTTATTGTTACGACATCTGCCATGGCTAAATAACGCAGAGCCATGGCATAGATCTGGGTTCCGAGGTGTTCTGTCGACAAAACAAATTTTGCAAGCTCTCGCGCTTGTAGAGGTCGCTGCTCGCGCAACTCTCTTTGCGCAACGAGCAGCGCGCGCATGGCAATGAGCGTACGTGTGTCTTGTGGTGTCAGCTGTCTGCCCGTCATTCGAATGAGTCTTTTGCCCACATCAGTCTCTGAGAAATTTTCAATGCGAGATGGGGCTTCAGGAAGAATTCGAATGAGATTTTCGGTCACATTGTCTTTGGCAGACGTGTCTGAGAGCGAGCCTTTGGTGAGTTTGTCTGCGCCTAAGGGCGAACTTGGCCGAGACGAAGCACACCCCACAACTGCAGCTGCAGAGACAAGCATCAGTGCACGATTGAGTGACTTGATGCTTGTGTAGTTTGGCTTAGGATGATGTGCCTTCGGTTCATTCTCGGGCATGAAGATTTAGGCCTTGGCTGCTCCGGCTTTGTTGAGAATTTGGTCGACAAACGTCTCCACTCGACCGACAAAGGGTTTGTGGAAGAGGGCGACGTCTCTTTTTGTTTCGATAAATTTAGTGTCTGAGCCCTGACTTTGAAGGGCTATTTTAAATTCGCTTTTTCCGCCTTTTTCAATGCGCACGAGCATGGTGTTTTGTTCCCATGACACACTTGCAAAAGAGGGCACACCAGCGGCTTGAAGTTCTTTTTCTAAGAGTGATTTTGCTTGGTCAGCACTGATGTTCCGAAAAGTCCAACTCATCGTCATATAAAAAATCCTCGTTGAAGACCCCGACACGATAACAGAGCACAACAGTTCGGGCAAAAGTTAGAATCCGAGTGCGCGGAGTCTTTCGAGGATTTCGATAAGCTCGGGTGTGAGCTCACTGTCATTGGGTGTCTGCACTGTGATTCGAGCGTACAGATCGCCCCGTTCGCTGCTGTTTTCTTTGACAAATCCAAGGCCACGCAAACGGATTTTGACCCCGCTCTTCATGCCCGGTTTGAGCGTCGTCTTTTTGTCGCCTTGTGGTGTGGGCACGGCGATTTGCCCACCCAGCGCAAGAGTGCTGAAGGGCACCATGGTGTCGCATTCAACATCTGCGCCTGCGCGGTGAAAATCCGGGTGTTCGGCCATCTTGACCTTCAGGTAAAGATCGCCCCGCTGTCCATTTGGTTTTGTGGCTCCTTGGCCTTTAAGGCGAAGGAGTTTTCCATTGTCGACGCCAGCTGGGATTTTGATGCGGGCACTGACGCGCTCGCCCGTCTTCAGCGTCATTTCGACATGTCGCTCGCCGCCATTGTAGACGTCCATAAAGCCTACGGTGAGTTCTTGTTCCACATCGAATGAAGCGGAGTCATCGAAGGACGTATCGAATCCAGATGGGGCGCGAAATCCTCCGCCACCTGTGCGGAAACCGCCTCCGGAACGAAAGGCCGACCCGCGTCCACGGCCACCGGCGCCGCCCATGCCAGCCCCGGCCATGCCCTGAAACATGGTTTCAAAATCGACATTTCCAAATCCCATTTCGCGGAAGATACTGCTGAAGTCCGCACCTCTGAAGACGTCCTCTCGAAATCCGCCGCCCTGTTGAAAGGCTGCATCGCCGAACATGTCGTACTGGCGTCGCTTGTCCTTATCCGAGAGTACAGCATAGGCTTCCGAAATTTGTTTGAACTTCTCTTCGGCCTGTTTGTTCCCGGGGTTTCTGTCGGGGTGATATTGCATAGCCAGCTTACGGTAGGCTTTTTTGACTTCGTCTTCGTTCGCGGATTTCGATATTCCCAATAATTCGTAATAGTTCATCCTGACACCTCGGAGTCCGCAAAGTCCGTAGGTCAATTTAATCAGCTTTGGGATCTTGGCAATCGTCCCAAGGCTCCGAGTGTGTTCGGGGTCAGGGTTTTTTCATGAGCTGTTCGACGTATGCGAACTCGTGTTCCGGCACTTCTTCAAGGAGCTCGTCGTCTTCGAATCCGAAAAACTCGTACCAGTTGATGCCCACGAGCTCTGGGACTTCAGTGGTCCGCTCCTCTCCGTCCTCGGTCTCGTAATACTCGAGGGCCTTGAGAATGATTCCGTCGCCGCGCATCTCGAAATAATGATAGCCATCGCCGTTGGTGTATTGCCCATCACGCGAATCACCATGCCAGTATTCGCGACAATGCCAGACCTGATCCGGACGCCTGCGAGGTTTTGCAGCAGCGGTGTGAGAGTGTTCGTGAGTCAGGGGAAGAGCGCTTTTTGTCATTGCATGAATCCTTTTGAACATGACTTTGAATACCCTCTCATTCAAATTTTCCGGACAAAACTTCTTCTATTGTGACGGTTGGTTTTGGCAATGCTTTGAGTTGTGATTCCAGCGTAAAGAGCCGCATAACCAGTTCGGCGAGAGTTTTTTCCCGCTCTGGCGAAGCGACGCGATGGGCTGTTGTTTGCTGCTGGAGTAAAACCTGTCCACGTCGGCGGACGTCCGATAAAATCGGCAAAAACGAGCGCGCGTGTCGGTGGCACAACGGTGGTTGGAGCGCGGACTCAACATCACACACCACTCCACGGGCGATGTTTTCAAATCTCTTGAGACGGCTGGTTCGACCCGAGCGTGTGAGTGCAATGACCGATCGTTTAAGACCTGTCGCTGTGCGTGTTCTCTTCTTGTGCACAGAACCACGCCAGAGAACGGCTGTGTAAAGTGCGGTGCAGAGTGTGATAGTTCCGGCAATCGTCATCCAGACGACATCCGATGTTCCAATCGAACCCATTCGCAAGACCTCCTGTCTGCGAGGGGATGTTCGGACTCTGGTGGCGAAACCTGAGGCGGACTGAGTCGGAATTCCAACGCCCGCCCGATGCGTGCATCAAGAGACGTTGTTCAGCTCAAACGGATAGGACTCAACCTCGCAGACAAACTGGGCAATTTTCTTAACCTCAGCGTCTCGATTGGCCTTAATGCTGTAAACGTTTTGATTGATCCGCGCTTTTGCATTTCTGACAATAAGCTGAGCCAGCGACAATTCGGTTTGGTTCTTTTCTGGTCCACCGCATTTTTCGAGAACGGAGTTGATCCTGCAAACGACGGCGGCGATCATGAAGGTGTCGATTGCAATGTCGGCAAGTCGGCAGAGTTGAATCTGCTCGTCTACGAGCTTCTGACCATATTGGCGGATGAGTTTGCTCGAAGCCATGGCGAGAGATTTAGCTGCATCCGATAAGCGAGTGACTTCTTTTTCAAGCACGGGATGGAATCCTTCGAGCTTTTCACTCACAACCGATTGCTTTACTTGGTGCAGAGCAAATTCGGAGATGACCCCAATTTTTCCAATCGCATCATTCAGTGATTCGAGGTTTCGAATGTTTTGCAGGCTCTGCAATTCCTTACCAATGCGTTTAAATTCGCTTGCGGGTTCTTTTAGGCCTGTCAGGGCAAGGAACATGCGCAGAATCTCGTTGGTACCTTCAAAAATGATACCAATGCGGCTGTCACGCAAACGACGTTCAAGACCATAATCTTTCATGTAGCCGTTGCCGCCGTGAATCTGCATACCAAGATTCAGAACTCTCCACGCAGCTTCGGTACCGTACACTTTGCAGATGGCAGCCTCGATTGAATAATCGATGTCACCTGCGTCGACCAACGCGGTCGTGAAGTAGGTCATCGATTCAACAGCATATGCATGGCACATCATCTCGGTGATCATGTCTTGAATGACACCAAATTCAGCGATCGCGTGTTGAAAAGCTCTGCGGTTTTTAGCGTAGGTCACCGACTGATTCAGCGTAGCCTTAATGGTGCCCAGAGCTCCGCCCGACAAACCAAGTCGGCCTTGATTCAGAATGCCCATCGCAATCTTGAATCCCTCTCCAGGTTTGCCCAATACATTTTCAGCAGGGACTCGCACATCCTTGAAGTAGACTTCCACAGTACTCGAAGCTTTGATTCCGAGTTTCTGCTCTTCTGGACCATGACGGACGCCACCCATATCACGCGTGACCATGATGGCGGTGATTTTGTCTTCGCCGTCAATATTTTCCTTGGCAAAGACTGTAAAAAAGTCGGCAAATCCACCGTTGGTGATCCACAGTTTTGATCCGTTGAGAACGTAGTGATCGCCGTCGCGTACAAGGCGTGCTTTTATTCCGGCAGCATCCGAACCCGCCGTTGGTTCGGTCAGCGCAAATGCAGCGACAAGTTCACCTGTAGCCAAACGCGGCATGTACTTCTTTTTCTGAGCTTCGTTTCCGAAAAGATAGAGTCCCTTTAGTCCGATCGACTGGTGGGCACCGACAGTCAGAGTCACGCAGCTTTCGTGCTTATTCATGAGTTCGAGCGTGCGTGTGTAGAGTGTTTGAGTGAACTCAGATCCGCCGTAAATCTCTGGAATGATCAATCCAAACAGGCCCATTTCCTTGAGGCCCTGAAGAACCTCTGGGGGAATTTTCTTCTCGTCATCCAGTTTCATCGGATCAACATTTTCTTTGAGCCAATCACCAATCGATTGCGAAACCAGACGAAATTCTTCTTCTCGATTGGTATTGAAAAACGGGAAGTGATGGAGGTGAGACTCTTGAATTGAACCGTTAAAGACGTTCTTCATGAAGCTAGATTTGGACGTGCCCATGGGTCTGTTGACCTCCTCTGTGGAATCAATTTCTTGTGCTCATATTCTAGCACCTCGATCCTCTCTCCGAGCAAATCATACTGCGGGGAGCGTGGCGCTATTGACGTGCCAAACCTTTGGGGATGATGCGAGGCGCAGCTGAGCCGCTGATGATAGACTGCTGAGGTAACAACGGAGGCATCTCATGACGATGTTTAAACTCAGCGAAGAATTTCAGGCTCTCTATGATTTGGCGCATGACTTTGCAAACAAAGAAGTTTGGCCCAAAGCCCGAGAATTGGATGAGACCGCCCGCTTTCCAACCGATCTTCTGGGCAAAGCGCATTCGCTTGGACTGCTCAATGCATTCGTTCCTGAATCTGTGGGCGGACTTGGCCTCGGCGTGTTTGGTCATTCGTTAATTGGTGAAGCTCTTTCTACAGGCAGTGCTGGATTTTGCACTGCAGCGCTTGCGAATGAACTAGCAGGCGTGCCTGTCATCCTCGGCGGAAACGAGGCTATCTGGAAAGAGTTTCTTGCCCCCATGGTCGATGAACCACACATGGCTGCCTACTGTGTAACTGAGCCGGGTGCAGGCTCGGACGTTGCAGGAATCAAAACGACCGCGAAAAAGGTTGGCGACAAATTTGTCATCAACGGATCAAAGATGTGGATCACGAACGCCGGACACGCGAAATGGTTTTTTGTTCTTGCAAAAACAGATCCAGCAGCCGGCCATAAAGGCATGACTGGTTTCGTTGTTCCCGCCAACACACCCGGTGTGATTATCGGTAAAAAAGAAGACAACATGGGTCAACGGTGCTCGGATACACGTGGTGTGACTTTCGAGAATGTCGAAATTCCCGCCAAGTATATGCTCGGAAAAGAAGGCGACGGGTTTCGCTTGGCCATGGGTGCCTTCGACCGCACCCGACCTGTGGTTGCCAGCGGTGCCGTGGGTCTTGCCGTACGTGCAATGAAATGCGCTGTTGATTACTCCAAACAACGCTCGACCTTCGGGAAGCCGATTGCCGAACATCAGGCTGTGCAGTTCATGATTGCTGAAATGGCACGTGACATTGAAGCAAGCCGTTTGCTTGTTTGGAAGGCCTCGCATGAGGTGGACTCTGGCCAGCGCAACACCTACACCGCGTCGATTGCAAAGCTCTTGGCAGCCGACTCGTGTATGCGCATTACCACCGATGCCGTGCAGATTTTCGGTGGATACGGGTACAACCGCGAGTATCCGGTAGAAATGCTGATGCGTGACGCGAAGATATTCCAAATTTACGAGGGAACTTCGCAAATTCAGAGAATGATCATTGCCCGCCATTTACTGGAATCGTGATCATGGGGTATGGCCCCACACTCTGTATTTGTGAAATCGTGCTTTTCGGGGTGACTCATGTCCGTTCGCCAAAATCCCATTAAAATTGGGTTGGTTGTCTGCCGGTTTAATGAACTTGTGACGCGTCGTTTGGCGGAGGGGGCGCATGGTCTTCTGAAACGCCGCGGAATCAAAACCGAGCAAATTGTTGAGGTTGAGGTCCCGGGAGCATTCGAATCCCCGTTGGCTGCTCAGTGGTTGTTTGAAAATCACAAAGTCGATGGTGTTATTGTCTTGGGAGCTGTGATTCGTGGCTCAACCAGCCATTATGATTACGTCTGTTCGACGGCATCGAGTGGGCTTATGAATGTGCAACTTGCCCGATCGGCGCCCGTTGGTTTTGGGATTTTGACCTGCGAGACACTCGAACAGGCACTCGACCGTGCAGGTGGCAAGACTGGCAATAAAGGTGCCGAAACAGCCGAAACGGTTCTCGAAATGATTGAAAGCAAAGCTCAATTGCGCCGTGTGGGAGGCAATGAATGATTTCCGCATGGAGTCGCGCTGGAGCGGCATTATCGCCAACACAGCTGCGAGAAGCTCGTCGTTTTGCTGTACAAATTGTCTATCAGCTTGAGGCTTCGCAGCAGACCTTCCTAACGGATGCGGTCTTGCAGGCCTTTTTCCAACAGAACGAGGTCGACAGTGATCTCAGGCCATACATTCAGGCTGCCGCTCAGACGTTCGTAGATAAACGCGAGACAATCGATGCGCTGATCGAGTCGTGTACCTCGAATTGGAAATTATCCCGAATCGCTCGTGTGGATCTGGCCATCCTCAGAATTTGCACTGCTGAATTGATGACACGTCCTGAAGTTCCCAAGGATGTTATCATTTACGAAGGGGTCGAGCTCGGTAAGCAGTTTGGTTCGACAGCGTCTGGCGGGTTTATCAACGGAGTTCTTGATAGCGTTGCTAAAACTGCACAGGACGCGGGTCAAACCCGTCCGTAATTCGATCGGCCCGCAGGGAAGGATGCGCCGGTGCAAAGGGAACTCTATCTTTTTAAATCTGAAAATCGGCTGAACATGTTTCTGGCCGAACTGGCCCGCGACGGAGAACTTCCCGATTCCGTTTTGGGTCTTGGATTTTTTGCCGCGCACACACCTGTCGGTCAGCGCTCGGGCGTTGACCTGTCTGTTTCTCCAGTTTTTTTAAAAGACACACTTTTGAGAGCGATTGCGCGCGAGGCTCTTTTGCCGTTCTCCTCGGACCCGATTTTTCTCGGTGCCGCGGAATTCTCAGAGGATAAGGGAAGGGTGCGAAACATGCTCCGGCGTCGGTCAGAGAGCATCGATGCGCGCTCGATTCGCAGGTGGATTCTTTCGGGAGTTCACCCGTTCTTTGGGTCGAACGATGTTCAGGGACGCAATGGTCCTTGGTGTGCGCGGGAAATTGCAGAAACCCAAGGAATATCAGACACAATCGCCGTTATGCTGCGGGAAATGTTTCGTCGAGTTCTCAATCTGAGAGCCTCAACGGTCGTGCTTGCGCCCGACACCGAGATGCTTGAAGCCTTTCTGTCGGCTTTGGCGCGCTGGCGGCTGTCTCAGGGCAATTTCGTGCGATTGAGGGATTATTTGCGCTTGCGACCGGTCGATCGTATGGAGCTGATCCTGCGTGAGATTTTGGTCTGGTTGGTCGAGGAAAGCTTAAACGATCGGGTGACCGTGTTGTGTCGTACGTCGATCGAGCACGAACAGCTCGTTTTGGCATCCCGCTATATATTGAGAAATACAGCAATTTCTCAACCCATTCAGTTCAGACTTTAGATTTCGCAAATTTGTTCAAGCTGTCAGAAAGCCTGCCGAATATGCAAATAGGAGGTAGGAGGCGCTCTTCGATTTGCAGTAAAGTCTTTTGACAAACTGCCGAAGGTCATGCGCTTCGACTGACAATGAAAGGAGGTGAGCTGTGCGAGGCATACAATTGATTTACGTGTCGCCGACGGGCGCCACCACGGAGAGCGATGACTTGGTCAAAGATCTCGAAAACTGGTTTGAGGATCACCGGCAAATGTGCCGCCTGATGACGGCCGCAATGCCGCAGGATGGACTCGAGGTGAGGTCTTCCTTTGAGCGTTTGAATGCATCTCTCGAATCTGGGCAACGACTTTTTGGCCGGCTCAAAAATTCGGTTGAAATTCAGGAGCCCAAACGTGCAGACTTACAGTCCGCATGTAGTCGTATTCCACTCTCGGGAATGAACCGATTTGACGAGCGTAGGCCAGTCACCCCGGTTTTACCTTCGAGTTCAGCCTCGGGAAGTTTGCAGGCGAATGTGGTGACTCTCAGCAAACCTACAGTGGCCGAAGTGCCACGCATGCAACCAAGTCGGACGTATCTCAAGAAAAACGGCAATGGCACCTGATTGTGTAAAAATCGGCGACATTTGGCCGTGAGCATTGATTCTTTTCGATTAAAACCTCAGAGACACACGTCATCGTCTTTGAGGTTTTTTTCATGCTCATTCGATTTCTTGCGGTGCTGTTTGCGCTCGGACTCATCGTCAGTCTCTGTTTGAAAATTTTTCCAAGCGTGACGAAATCCAACGTACTTTCAGTCGACCGACCAAAGACAGAGATGAATCAAAAATCATCTCTGCGCTGGTTAAGCCAGAAAAGAATCAGCGCCACGCGCGCATCGTTCAGTGAAATTCGTCCTGACTTGAATCTTGGTGATGTTTTGGCATTGAACCAAATCTCAGGTCAGGGGCAGAGCTGTGTTTTTGGTGTTTTCAAGGTTGTGCGGCTCAATGAGCAATTTGTTATTCTCGATGCCATCGCGAAGAAAAACTTCTCTCGCCTGCAGCTTTGGGCTGATGCACAGGGGCTCGAGCACCAATGGACTTGGTCTTCTCTGAAGCTACAAAAACCACTTCCAGCGGTCGTCCAGCACTGTCATCATTGGATTCAAGTGCCCGCGAGTCAAGCTCAACCAGCTCTGCGGATCGTCGGGGAGACATTTTTTATCCGTGGTTCTCAATACAGCGAAGTTAAACCTCTAAACACCGCAGACGTCGAAATTGACGTCGACCTGATGCGACGAGGTTGGTGGATTCGCCCCCAAAAAAATCGCACTCAAGTGAATCTAATTGCGCGCAATGCGACAACAGGACTTCCCGAGGAAATATCCCTGCATTTTGATCGTCGCGTCAGATCCAAAGTCCGCCCTGTGAGGGCATCAAAAAAATACGATTTGGCAAAGCCATTCACTTTGCCAGGCTGGAATTAGGCTGTTAGTTTCAAAAGTCGAAGAGAGAATCAAAAAGGAATCCGACCATGACCCAGTTTGTGACCCTCAGCTCAATCGAATCTGGTGTGACTGCGATTGAAATTTCGCGTCCCGATGCTCTGAACGCATTGAATACAGATATTCTAAAGCAGCTCTCTGAAATTGTTCGCACGCTTGAAAAGCGTGATGATCTCAGTGCAATTATTCTACGGACGGCTGGTGAAAAAGCTTTTGTTGCTGGTGCCGACATCAAAGAAATGTTGAATTTCACACCCGCGCAAGGCCACGAATTTGCGCGTTTTGGTCAATCAGTCTTTCAGTCTCTTGCCAATCTTCCACAGGTCGTTATCGCTCAAGTCCAAGGTTTTGCCCTTGGCGGTGGATTAGAACTTGCCCTTTCAGCTGATTTTATCATTGCCTCGCAGAAGGCTAAGTTTGGTCTGCCTGAAGTTGGACTTGGACTTATTCCTGGCTTTGGAGGAACACAGCGTCTTGTTCAACGTTTGGGTTATGCGCGTGCACTCGAGTGGATGACGAGTGCAGAACGTTACTCGGCCGATGCTGCTTATACTCTTGGACTGCTCAACAGAGTTGTCGCAGCCGAGGAATTGAGCGGCGTTGTTGAGTCGCTGGCGCGATCAATCGCAGCGCAAGGGCCCAATGCAGTGCGTGCAGCCAAGCAATGCGCACGCGCAGCTTTGCATGCGCAGGGCACTTTAGGGTTCGACATTGAAGCTCAATTTTTCGCACAGAGGTTTGCCGACAACGAAGCTCGCGAAGGACTCTCTGCTTTCACGGAAAAAAGAAAACCACAATTTAGAGTATAATGACGTTTTGCTCATTCGGAGTGAAGATGATTCCCGTGTTTGGTCAGGCCGGACCTGCCGGCGAAAAAGTGAGTATTGAGCTCAGACGTAAGTCAGGTGAGGTTTTCAAAACCATTGTTGTCCGCCGAGGAGTCAATTTATGGGTCGCGCTGCGGCGTTTTGGCGTACCTGTCGGGGCTTCCTGTTCCGGAGTCGGTGTCTGCGGTAAATGTGCAGTTCGGCAACTCGCTGGAGATGATCAAAGCTTAACTGCAAAAACCGAGTTTGAATCTCAAACTCTTGCCAAACAAGGTCTAGCCTCTGATTTACGCATTACCTGTTTGTGCCGAGTGAATGGGAACATATCGATTACGGCTGATTATTGGTGAAGCCGTTTTAATTACATCGCCTTGGTCAAGCCGTTTGTCTGCGTGCTTGTGGGCTTCGGAAGAGCCGAGGCTAGTTTTTTAAATTCGTGGAAGACTTGACTTTCCGTTGGAGAAAGCTGCCGTCTGCGCAAGTCACGGTGCAGCATTAAGTGAAGAACTTCGAGGCCGCGCTTGACGACGTACAAAACGTTGGGTTGATGAGTCTTATGGGCATCCAGATATTCTTTTGTGTACACACCCACAAGCCAATAACCCACATCTAAGATCGCGTTTCTGTAATCGTTTGCTTCTTCTTGTTTTTGTGCGCTCACGGCGTTGGCAAGCAAACTGGAAATCGTTTCAAAATCTCTTTCGGCCTGAATCACGAGAGGCTCATCTTGCTTCGGTTGTCCAAAGAGCTTGAGTGCGAGTGAAATACGTTCACTCGAGTTTCTGTAAATCTCTTTGATTGTCCTTTTTTTGTCCGCTGCAGATGATCCCACGTTCACCCCTTATCCCCTCAGACGGCCAACCGGACTGCCGGTTCAGCGGAACCTTCAACTTCATTTGTATCTGATGTCTCTGGACTGTTTCCTTCTGTCGTTGACTCTTGCGTTGTCAGATAGGACACGCGTCCTTCGATACGCGCACCATCTTCGACGATGAGCCGTTTCGCCATGAGGTCGCCATAAACGCGAGCCGTTGGACTGAGTCTGAGCAGATCGGAGGCTTTTAAATTTCCGTCGATGCGGCCATTGAAAAGGACAACGACCCCATGGAGATCACCCGTAATCACGGCTGATTCCTCGACGGTCAGCACACCGTCGCAACTCACTGAACCTTCAACGTGACCGCCCACGCGGGATTCTCCCTGAAGGAACATTCTTCCTTGAAAACTACACCCATCTGCCAACATCGAAATACCACGGGAACGAACTTTCGTCGTGTTCTCGTTTTGGCGGACGGGGGTGTTCTCATTTTGTGACTTCTTTGAAAACACGCCTAACTCCTGCAAAATGAAAAACAGGTCTTTGGGCTTCGGCTCTTTTCAAAGACTACCGTGAATTGTCCGCAGCGGAGGGGAAAGAAGTGTCGCAAGACAATCCCGTGACGCGTGTCACACAATCGTCAGTCCCCGATGTTCTCTGGTCGCAAAGACTGTTGAGTTTGTCAGGAATTCGGCTTTTGAGAATGCGCACAATCGAGCGGAGCTATGGTCGGTTGGAACGCTGCGGATGCCAAAAGCAGACACGATTCCCGGCTCCTCAGGAAAGTACGCGACTGATCTGCGGACTGTTGGCTGCCGAGCCTCAGGGCCGAGTCCGTCAAACGACCGAGTGTCGTCTTCACGAAACGGGGTGGCTTGTTTTTCAACCCGAAACCGCTGGATACCTGTGGGCCGAGATTGTTGAAATTACAAACGTCAGTAAAATATTTGCTGACTTTCAGACTGATTCAGAGCCGTCAGAGATTCGCAACCTTGAGGCGTGGGAACAATTGGGACGGAGTGAGGTGTCCTTTCGGGTGTGTCCCCTTGAAGATTTCCACTCACAGTCATTTTCCTGTCGGTTGAGAACTGCTGTTGTGCGCGACATTTTGCAGAGAAATCCAAAATTCTCGCACGTAAATTTGATGATCTTAGATGAGCTACATCAGCAAGATGACCGGTTGGGGCTCAATGAATTTGCAGCTGCTGGGCTTTTTGTTGAGCGGTTACGCGATCGAATTCTGCCAAGCTGGCAGAGTGGTGACATGGCGATTCGAAAGTTTACCGCCTACACTATAACGCGAAAGGACACCTGAGTGACGGCTTCAGGGTTGGCATGAAGGTGAGTGTGTATTTGCATGCTTCAATTTAACTTCCGACGAAAAAAGACTGACAAGCAGACGCGTGCGCGCTTGATTGCAGGAACAGCGTGCATCTTTGCAGGTCTTTTTGTTCAGGCTTTTGAAACGCAAAACAAACCAACAACTGAAAACCGTTCATCGGCCGTGACCGATCCTAAAGCATTGGCTGAGAGCGAAAGTGCGAATGATCCTAATGCCGAGAATGCTTCTCAGAAGATCGGCGGATCCTTTCAAAATCAGGGCTACCGTGACCCACGCGAGGAGCTGACCAACGAGCGGCATGCTTTCAAGACTCCTTTCGGGCAGGTCCAGTGGCGAGATATTGAAAAGCGAATCACCTTCAAGGATCGCACAGCCTATACAAGCTACAAGGGATACACCCTGAAGCTCACGATTCAGCAAGACATTCAAGCAGCGCTCGATAAGGTGCTTGCAAGCCAGCGAAACATTGCTGGAGCAATTGTCATTCTCGAGTCAAGAACGGGCCGGATCTTGGCCATGTCAGAGACTCGGGGTGATGGTCGCAGTCCGCTTGTGACCGAGGAATCCATTCTTGTCTCCGCTCGCGCTCCGGCTGCCAGTCTTATGAAGATTGTCACAGCAACTGCGGCGATCGAGAAAAATGGCTTAGATCCAGATCAGGAAATTCCATTCCACGGGGGTTGCGGGAATTTACGCAACAAGAACTGGTTAAAAGATGTCAACTCAGATCGTCAGCATATGTCTTTTTCACATGCCTTTGGTGTCAGCTGCAACACAGTTTTCGCGCGCTTGGCACTGTACGAGACTGGACTGGCGACACTGCGTCAGTTTGCCGAAAAATATATGTTTAATCGGCCAATCCCCAGCGATTTGCGTATTGAAACGAGCGCGGCACTTATGCCAGCTTTGGAAATGGCAACTGCCCTTGAGGTTGGTGAAGCGGGTGCAGGATTTGGCGCATCCAAAATTTCACCTGTGCACTCGGCAATGCTTTCAGCAGCTGCGGGTAACGCGGGTGTCATGATGGCACCCTATCTGGTGGACTCCGCATTCGATTCATCTGGAAAGCAAGTTTATACGGCAACACCTCTTGAAATTTCGCGCATTTTTTCCAAGAAGACCGCAGACAAAATGCAGCGCCTCATGCAGGAAACAATCTTGGCTGGAACGAGCAGGAAGTATTTTCGTCGCCGCGGCACTGCAGGCGAACGTTTCGAAATCGGAGGAAAGACAGGAACTCTTTCTGATGCAGAGGAACGCGGAACACTTTATACTTGGTTCAGCGGTGTGGCACCGTTGGAATCTCCACAGAATGTTGCGATCGGAACTGTTGTTGCAAGTCCGAAAAACTGGGTGGTACGAGCAAGTTCTTTGGCTCAAATCAGTTTGTCGCAATACCTGAAGATTGAACGTCAAGAACGAAAAAATCTTGAAAGAATCAGTCAATAAACTGGAGTGGCTGACACAGCGCGAACTGGAGTGAGCATGGCCGGCCTTTCTTTTGTTGATATCATTTTCCCGCAATTTGCGGGGCCCCAGTGGCAAGGCGGAGTTTCGCTTTTCCGCTCGGGAAGCGTTATCAATTTGTCCTTTTATGGTGAATTGGTCAGCGCCCGAGTGCGCGCTGGCATTGGCGAGAATTATGACGTCCGCCTCAAACTCCATTCTCAGGGCAAGGGTGTCCAGTGGATGGAATGCACGTGTCAGGCGAACCGCCGTCGTGGTGAGAAGTGTCCCCATCTGGCTGCGCTTTGCTTGGTCCTCGATCAAGATCGTCCCGAGGTTCTTGAAAAATTCGGATTGTCTGGCATGGGTGCCGACAAGCATCTTTTCAAAAAAGAGAATTCATTCGAAAACATGCTCATGACGGAAGCGGCGGGCGAGAGCATGAGTTCATCCTCGGCTGCTGCACTTAAACCACCAGCGGGTGGTGAGGTTTCACGTGGTTTGGGGATCATTCTCACCGAGGGCAAGGCACGGGTTTTGAGTGCTCAATGGAATGAAGAGGATTGTTCGCTGCAGCTGTCTGTTGAATACGGTCAAAAGAAATCGTTGACCTATAATCTGCAAATCGACGATGCGATCCGTGTGATGACATCACAGGAAATTAAAGCGCAGATACCCAAGAAAATTCTTGCGAACGTCAGCTCAACATATTCTGCGACACGCGTTTTTGAATGTCGCAAACATGGTGGATCAGGCGTCCAAATTTATCGAACAATCGTCATCAAAGATTCTGCTGGTCGAGTGCGAAAGAACATTCAGCTCGATGGACTCGATATTCGTTGCGTTGGACGTCTGGGTATTTTTGTTCCCAAATCGGGACTCATTCTTTTCAAAGATGAAATGACAGTGGCTCAGGTGTCGCGTTGGGAAGAGTATCCTCGTATTGCAACGCTCGACAACGATACGGCGGCGCTCCTCATAGAAACTGGTTTCGAAAGGCTGCGCGAAACAGCCGAGGTTAAAATTGCTCCAGAGCTTTCGAAGGTCAAAGTCTTCTCTAAGTTCACGATCCCAGAGCTCAAACTCAAGACTTCAGTCGATGGTCTCTTCTTTGTTGAACCGACGTTCCGTGGAGTCATGGGAGCAGCGCCTGAAAATCAGGAAAATGCTTCTCCGCAGCGTGGCGCTGAACTGAGTCTCGAGGAAAGTTCGTCTCAGGGTCAATCGAGCGGAAATTTGCTTGTCACAATTCTGCGTGCACGCGCAGAAGGCCGAAAATTCATCAATACCAAACAGGGCTGGCTTAGACTTCCCGAAGAACTCGATTGGCTCGCACAGCGTGTTCAATCCGATGGTCGCGTGAAGTTGTCGACACTCGAACTTATAAAGTTCCGCGAGCAATTCGCCTCCGACAGTGAAATCGTTGGTTCAGGTGATGTTGTTTCACGCTTGCGTTCAGGATTGCTGGGCATGAAAGACATTGACCTGCCCGCATTGACTGCGACTCGACTTTCGCTCAGGCCGTATCAGCTTGAGGGCTTCAAATGGTTATGGTGGTTGTATTCCAATGGTCTGGGTGGGCTTTTAGCTGACGAGATGGGCTTAGGAAAAACCCACCAGACGATGGCTCTGATATCTGCGGTTGCTCAGCGCGAGCCTCGCAAGATCAGTCTTGTTGTTTGCCCAACGAGCGTTATCGATCACTGGCTGGACAAGCTCAATCAGTTTGTGCCGCAGGTTCAGGTCATTTGTTATCATGGCTCTCAACGTAAGCAGGAAATTTATAAGCGACCGACAGAGCATCTCGTTCTTGTCACGAGCTATGGAATTCTGTTGCGAGATTTCGAATTTCTAATGCGCTGTCCGACCGAGCTCGTCATTCTTGACGAGGCTCACTTGGTGAAAAATCAGTCGACGCGGACCTATCGCGCTGCTGTGCGATTGGGTAGTCGGATGCGTTTGTGCCTTACGGGTACACCGCTCGAAAATGATCTCATGGAGCTGAAAAATCTTTTTGATTATATCGCACCGAACTATCTCGGTTCTGATTCGGAATTCCGTAAAAAATATATGTCGGAAAAGAAACTGAACCCGCTTGCGGATTTGGAATTGCAACGGCTCATTCACCCGTTCAAGCTGCGGCGCAACAAACGCGAGGTGCTCACCGAGCTTCCCGATAAGGTTGAGGACATTCGGCATTGCAATCTCAACAAGCGACAAGTTGAGCTCTATAATGAGGCGCTCGCTTTGCGTGGTCGAGAACTTGTTGAGGCGCTGGAAAGCGAAGAGGGACCAATCCCTTACGTTCATATTTTCTCTGTCATTTCGTTTTTGAAACAGATCTGCAACGACCCGGCGATGTTGGATCCGCGTTATGAGGGCATTGGCAGTGGAAAACTGGCTCTCCTCGATGAAATTTTAAGCGAAGCGCTGGCGAGCGAGCAGAAGGTGGTGGTGTTCTCGCAGTACGCCAAAATGATTAACCGTCTGAGCGAGCGCTTGAGTCAGCGTGGAATTGGTCATGTTGTTCTGACGGGGCAATCGACCAACCGAGGTCAAATTGTCCGGCAGTTTCAGGAAGACCCTCAGATTCGCGTGTTCCTTGGTTCACTGCTGGCCGGAGGAACAGGTATCGACCTCACGGCTGCCAATGTGGTCATTCACTTTGACCGTTGGTGGAATGCTGCCAAAGAGAATCAGGCGACCGACCGAATCCATCGAATTGGCCAGCAGAAGAACGTTCAGGTGTATAAGCTCGTGACGAAGGGCACACTCGAAGAGCGTATCGACGACATTATTAACCGCAAAAAGCTGATATTTGAGCGGTTTGTTGAGGAAGATGCGGAAATCTTCAAGAACCTGTCACGCGAAGATTTGCTTAAACTTCTGGCACCCGCTCAGGCCGAATCAGCCATCGACAACACAGATGAGGCCGACAACCCATCGATGGACGCTCTTGTCCACGAGGGTGTCATTGAGTCGCATCAAATATAGGTCTGACAGCACGGGAACTCTTGATGAACGGCCGGCTCGGGGTTAAAACCAGCCGGCTTTATAACTTTTCGAATTCCAAGAGGTCCAATCATGAGCGTCAACCCGTGGCATCCGTGGCATTCCGTAGCTGTAGGCAAAAAGGCACCCTCAATCGTCCATGCGATCATCGAAATTCCTCGTGGCTCTAAGAGCAAATACGAAATCGACAAAGAGTCTGGGATGCTGCTCATGGACCGAGTGATGTCTAGCTCAGTTGTTTATCCAACGAACTACGGCTTTATTCCTCAAACTTACTGCGACGATGGTGACGCCCTCGATATTCTTGTTCTTGGCCAAGATCCTGCAGTTCCACTGTGCATCATGAATGCACGTGTTGTGGGTTGTCTTAAGGTGATCGACGGCGGCGAGGAAGATGACAAGGTCATTGCCGTTCACGCAGATGATCCTCAATACAAACACATCACCGAGTTGTCGGAAGTCAATCCGCACATCCTCAAGGAAGTCGAGCAATTTTTCCGTTCCTACAAGGCGCTCGAAAAGAAAGTCGTTGAAGTCGGTGCATGGTTGCAGCGTGCTGAAGCTGAAAAGATTGTCGAAAAAGCGTGTGATTTTTACAAAGCCAACCTCAATAAGTTGGTTGGAAAATAAAGGACTATACAAGTGGTTTCACAGTCGCCTCTTAAACGCACTCCCCTAAACGACGAACATCGTCGTTTGGGCGCACGCATGGTTGATTTCGGTGGTTGGGATATGCCCGTCCAGTACTCGGGTGTTATCGACGAACACAAAACTGTGCGGACAGCTGTTGGTTTGTTCGACGTCAGCCACATGGGTGAGCTGATGGTGTCTGGCCGTGGTGCGAATGATTTTCTTCAGCGCATGACGACCAACGACGTTACAAAAATTGCGGTTGGTCAGGCGCAGTATTCAGCCCTCTGCAAAGAGGACGGCTGTGTGATTGATGACATCATCATTTACCGCCGCGGCATGGACAGTTTTCTTGTCTGTGTGAATGCTTCAAATACGACCAAAGATGAGCAATGGCTGCGTGCACATCTGCCAAGCTCGGGTGTCGTGCTTGAAAATGAATCAGAGGCTTATGCGCAAATTGCTGTTCAGGGTCCCAAGGCCAGAGAATTGGTGCAACAGGTCGTCGACATCAATATTTCACAACTGAAGTATTACTGGTTTGCCGAGGGCAAAGTTCTTGGACAACCTTCGATTATTGCGCGCACTGGATACACAGGTGAGTTGGGCTTCGAACTTTATGTTCCTTCTCAGGGGGCGAGCAAAATTTGGTCTGCGCTTGTCGAGGCCGCGCAAAAATTTGGTGGAAAACCCTGTGGTCTGGGTGCGCGTGATACGTTGCGTCTGGAAATGGGTTACCTTTTGTACGGCAACGATATGGACGAGAGCATCAACGCACTCGAGTGCGGTCTTGGATGGGTCACGAAATTTTCGAAGGGCGAATTTGTGGGTTCCAAGGCACTCGCCGCTCAAAAGGAAGCCGGACTCAAGCGCCAAATCGTTGGTTTGCAGATGGTCGATAAAGCCATCGCGCGCCATGGTTACAAAGTTTTTTCAGCTCCAGAGGGCGGAAAAGAATTGGGCTGGGTGACGAGCGGAACGGTTGGTCCAAGCATCAACCTCAACGTTGGTATGGCCTACGTCACGCCTGAATTCGCGGCTGTCGGAAGCGATATTTTTGTTGAAATCCGCGGCGAGAGAAAAGCAGCTAAAGTGGTTAAGAAGCCTTTTTACACAAACGGAACAGCACAACTTTAATTCACGGGAGTTTCACTCATGAGTCATTATCCAACGGAACTTCAATACACGAAAGAACATGAATGGATTCGCGTTGAAGGATCAAACGGGATCGTCGGCATTACCGCTTTCGCCATCGAACAATTGGGCGATGTTGTGCATCTCGACCTTCCCAAGGTGGGTGCAAAATTCAAGGCGGGCGAATCGTTTGGAACGATTGAATCGACCAAGACTGTCTCTGACCTCTACATGCCCGTTGCTGGCACCGTCACTGAAGTCAACACCGCGTTGACCAATGCTCCCGAGGACATCACTCAAGATCCTCACGGAAAGAATTGGCTCGTCAAGGTGACTCTTGAAGCAAGTCCATCAAATCTGATGACTGCAGACCAGTACCAGAAGTACATTGCTGAGGCTGGCAGCCACTGATTGACCTACAGGGGCGTCTTCCGGACGCCCTTTGTGATTTTAATCAAATTAAAACGAGAGTGCGCGCATGACCTTTCAACATCGATTTCTACCGACCACACCCACCGACCGTTCGGATCTTCTCAAGGCCTGCGGTGTAAAGTCTATTGAGGATCTTCTCGAGGGGATCCCACAAAACGTCCGTTTCAACGGAACGCTACCCAGTGGTCCGGCTCAATCTGAAATGGAAATTCGCCGCCGCATCCGGACCCTCATGAAGGACGGTCGCTATGCGCAAAATGCGCTGAGTTTTATTGGCGCAGGAATCTACGACCACATGTGTCCTGCGGCAGTGAATCAACTCACGCTGCGTGGAGAATTTCTGACGTCGTACACGCCGTATCAGCCCGAAATGTCGCAAGGCACATTGCAGGCATTGTTTGAGTTTCAAACAATGGTTGCAGAGCTTTTCGGAATGGAAGTGTCCAACGCGTCGCACTATGACGGTTCAACGTCGCTCGCTGAAGCAGCGCTTATGGCTATGCGTCTCAACAAAGATCGCAATCGTCTTTTGGTGTCTTCATCTGTTCATCCTGAATACGTTCAGGTCCTCAAAACGTATTTGGCTAACCTTGGTGTCGAGATGTCTTTCATCCCGCTCGAGGCCGGTGTGACATCTTTGAATGCGCTCAAGAGTTTGGTCAGTGATGACGTCATGGGTGTCATCATTCAAAGTCCAAACTTCTACGGTTGTGTTGAAGACCTTGAAGCGCTTGCAGCTGTTGCTAAATCCAAAGGTGCTCTTTTCATTGTGAGCACTCCAGAAACTCTCAGTCTCGCAGTTCTTCCTCCACCGGGAGAATGTGGTGCAGACATCGCCACAGGAGAAGGTCAAAGCTTCGGCGTTCCGCAGAGCTTTGGTGGTCCATTTGTTGGACTGTTCACTTCCAAAATGGAATTTGTTCGTCAGATGCCGGGCCGTTTGTGCGGCGAGACAGTTGATGCTCAAGGTCGCCGTTCGTACACGCTCACCTTGTCGACACGCGAACAACACATTCGTCGTGACAAAGCGACCTCGAATATCTGCACAAACCAAAATCTCATGGCGCTGTGGGCAACCATCTGGCTCACAATGATGGGTAAAGAAGGTTTCTACGAATTGGCGATTCAGAACTTGTCCAAGACTGAATATGCAAAAGAAAAATTGCTTTCTACGGGCAAGGCTAAACTGCGTTTTGCAAATCAGCGCACGTTCAATGAGTTTGTTATCGATCTCAATTGTCCGGCTCAGGACTTCTTTAACAAGGCTGCGGCAGCAGGTGTTGCGCCCGGTGTTGCACTGAGTCGATTTGATGCTGCCGACAAAACTGGATTGCTGGTGTGTGTCACTGAGAAAAAATCACGTGAAGATATCGATCGCCTCGCACAACTTGTGCGTGAGTTGGCCTGAGGAGAATGAGCATGGAATTTTTAAAAAAGACAACAGGTCACAGTATCGTTCTTGAGGAACCACCAAGTTTTGAAACCTCACGTGAGGGTGCAATTGGTGTTGGTCTGCCAACGCTCGATGTCCCACGTGTTGAGCCCAAAAAGTTGTACAGCAAATCTCGTGCGCGCAAAGCGCGTCTTCCAGAGCTGAGCGAACCTGAAGTTATGCGCCACTTTACGCGCATGTCGACGTGGAATTACGCGATCGATTTGGGAATTTATCCCTTGGGCTCGTGTACCATGAAGTACAACCCGCGACTAAATGAAGAAATTGCTCGAAGTGGTGAACTGAGCGAAGCGCATCCCTACGATCCTATTGAATGGAGTCAGGGTCACCTGCAAGTCATGTGGGAACTCACCGAGGATCTCAAAGGTGTCACAGGCATGCCGGGCGTGTCTTTGCAGCCTGCAGCCGGTGCGCATGGCGAGTTGACTGGTCTGATGTTGGTTGCGGCTTATCACAAGTCGAAAGGACGCAATCGTAAGACCATCCTCACTGCCGACACTGCACATGGGACTAACCCTGCGTCAGCAGCGCTTGCCGGGTTTCAAATCGTACAAATCGCGACAGGAGAAGACGGAGTTATTCATCCCGAGGCTCTTGCTGCAGTTCTCAATGACGATGTTGCTGCACTCATGACAACCAATCCCAACACCCTTGGGATTTTCGAGAAGAACATCCAGACAATTGCAGACATGCTGCATGAAAAAGATGCGCTGTTGTACATTGACGGCGCCAACTTGAATGCGGTTTTAGGACTCAGCCGTCCGGGTGATTTTGGTGCTGATGTCATCCAGTTTAACTTGCACAAAACCTTCTCGACACCGCATGGTGGTGGTGGGCCAGGCTCTGGACCGATTGCAGTCTCTGAGCGACTCGTTCCATTTTTGCCAACACCGCGTCTTGAAAAACAAGGGAACAAAATTGTTCTAGTCGACAATGCGCCTCAGTCGATTGGTCGCGTTAAGGCATTTTTTGGAAACTACGGCATGTTTATTCGTGCGTGGTGTTACATTCGTGCTCTGGGCGGCGAGGGATTGCGTCAAGTGTCCGAAAACGCCATTCTCAACGCCAACTATATGCGGTCTCAGTTGAAGGATGTTCTTCACATGCCTATCAACGCGCCCACTTTGCATGAAGTTGTGTTTAATGATCGCAACCAGCGTGAGTTGAATCTCGACACGACCAAGATGGCCAAACGTCTCATTGATTACGGCATGCATCCAATGACTGTGCACTTCCCGCTGTGCGTCAAGAGCGCAATCATGATCGAGCCAACAGAGACCGAGAGTCGTTCAGAAATGGATCGTTTCGTGAACGCCTTCAAGGAAATCATCAAAACACCGGATGTCGAGCAGGCTCCGACGCGTGTGTTCCGTGAGAAGGTTGACGAAACAAAAGCAGCGCGTGAATTGCGGCTGACTTATAAGTTCAAGGATTAACACTTCTCAAGTGAGTGATTCATCTCTTTGAGTCGGTGCGCTTTGTCAGCGCACCGACTTTTCTATTTGTTGGATTGAGTGCGGATAACTGGCAGAAATCGCAAAGTGCTTACGCAATCTTTTATGGTTTTGTTAAATAGCCGACAAATCACCAACATTAGAATGAGGCGTGCCCTCGGCGACAATTGCGGGGTTGAGAGACAAAGGACCAGAATCCTAATCCGCTTTACTTCTTGTCGTCGGAGTTGAATCATGAAGGTGAGTCAGGCACAGGTCACAAACAAAACTGAAATCGAATTGTTTCGGTCCAAATTATCGTCCCCGAACTCAAAGCCGTTGGTCCTCGCATTTGGGTCGACGGCGACCTGTGCAAGCGCGCTAGCATCCGATTTGGCCCAAACGCTCAGCGACACCAATCTATTGATTTGCTCAACGTCAGGACACTTTAATAACCAGCACATCACTGACGAAGGATTTTGCTTAACGGCGCTGGAATTCACGAGGACTCATTACAAGGCAGCTGTTGAGCCGATCGATAACGCTCAGCAGAGTCAGGCAACGGGCGAGAAACTCGCGCACCAGTTGGCAGCAGTAGACTTAAAACAGGTCCTCGTCTTCTCAGATGGGCTTTTGGTTAACGGCACCGCTCTCGCTCAAGGTCTGACCAACGTGCTGGGTGAAAAAACAATCATCAGTGGTGGTCTTGCTGGAGATGGCAGTCGATTTAAGACAACCCTGGTCGGATGGAACGGGCGTCCTGTTTCAGGACAAGTCGCGGTCATCGGTTTCTACGGAGAAGCTCTTGAGACAGCTGCTGCATCGATGGGTGGTTGGGATGCCTTTGGTCCAAAGAGAGTGATTACCAAGTCAAGCGCGAACGTTTTATGGGAACTTGATGGAAAACCGGCTCTCGGTGTCTATAAGGAATACCTTGGGAAGCACGCAGCTGAGCTGCCTGCGAGTGCACTTTTGTTTCCACTTTCCGTCGGATTGAAGGATGGAAACCATTCTGTCGTTCGAACGATTTTGAGCATTGATGAAAAGACAGGTGCAATGACTTTTGCGGGCGACCTTCCGCAAGGCTCCGAAGTTCAATTGATGAAGTCAAACATCGATCGACTCGTTTTAGGTGCTGAGGGGGCCGCTCAAAAGTGTGAATTGTCCGGTCCTGCCGAGTTTGCGCTCCTTGTCAGTTGTGTTGGGCGGCGCCTTGTGATGGGGCAACGAACAGAAGAAGAGATTGAAGCCGTTCAACGTGCAACTCAATCTCCCAATTGCATAGTGACCGGATTCTATTCTTATGGTGAATTAAGTCCGCAGGGGAAATTCCAAAAATGCGATCTCCATAACCAAACAATGACGGTTACGCTCTTCAGAGAAAACCTCTGAGGCAGACCAACGATGCATAAACTTCTAGAGAGACAGTTACGAAAGCATTTCGGCGATCAGTTCACTGCCATGCTGGATGAAAGTCGGTTTGAGAAATTCTGCCAATCGATCGATCAAGCATACACGGCTCATGACAATGACCGCGAACTACTTGAACGATCGTTGGAGCTCAGTTCACGTGAGCTGAATGAAAAGAATCAGGATCTTCAGAGTGCAAGACATCTGGCCGAAACTGCGAATAAGGCAAAAAGTACATTCCTCGCGAATATGAGTCACGAGATGCGTACTCCACTGAATGCCATAATTGGTTACAGTGAGCTCATACTCGAAGAAATTCAGGAACTCTCTCACGAGGAAATTGCGGTTGAGTTAGATAAAATTAGGACATCAGGAAACCACTTGTTGGGGCTCATCAACAATGTGCTGGATTTGGCAAAAATTGAGTCCGGTCATATGGAAGTCAATTGGGAGACAGTTGATCTTGAGGCTCTTGCGAAAGAATTGTCTACAATTTTGCAGTCTATCGCTCTCAGAAACAGAAATAAATTAATATGCGAGATAAATACCAAGCAGCCGCGTATTATAAGTGATAGATCAAAAATAAAACAAATACTCATAAATTTGGTAGGCAATGCTCTAAAGTTTACCCACGATGGTACTGTTACGATTCGCATTGATGAAACGGAATCCAATGAGCTGAGACTCACAGTATCTGATACTGGAATCGGAATGAGTCGAGATAAGTTGAACAAACTCTTCCAGCCTTTTGTGCAAGCAGAGAGTGACACCCAGAAAAAATTTGGTGGAACTGGTCTTGGTTTGGCGATTAGCAAAAAGTTTGCTGACCTTATTGAATCAAATATTCGCGTTGATAGCGAGGAAGGCGTAGGGACTCGATTCGAGATGTTGTTATCCCGAAACCCTGCGTCAGCCGAGGGTGAAATTAAGACGCTCAGTGAAAACAAGCGCGTCACTTCGGCAGTTCAGTCAAATGTGGATAGGCGCATTCTGGTGATCGATGATGATCCAAATGCCATTGATCTTATGCGTCGTTTTCTGGGCCGGCATGGATTTGAGTGCATCAGTCTTAAGAGTGGTCACCATGCCGTAGAAGAAGCAATTCGTCTCGAGCCCTCTGTAATTCTTCTTGATGTTTTTATGCCTGATGTCGATGGTTGGACGATTCTCTCCCGACTCAAGGAAAATTCGAAGACAAAAGACATTCCGGTCATCTTTGCGACAATGACCAACGAAAGAAGCCTCGGTTTATCGCTGGGTGCTGTTGATTACTTTACGAAGCCAATCGACTGGAATCGGCTTGCATCAGTGCTCAGGTCATTTGAAGGAACGCGCAGGAATTCTAAGGCACTTTTAACTGAAGGCGATCCGATTGCTCAAGGAAATCTGGTGAAGCAACTTGAGATGGCGCAATGGCAAGTGATTCTGGCTACCGATACAAGCCAATTCAAAAATCATATTGAAGATCAAAATTTCGATCTTATTATTCTGGACGGCTTAAATCCTCAGATAGTTGCTGGGGATTGCATTCGAGCCATTGAAGAGAGTGCACTCAATCAAAATGCTTCTGTTCTTTATTTTACAGACAGCCAACATGATCCCGGCCTGCCATCTATTTTAAGTGGACGTGTCAAAGTCATCCTCACTGATAGTTTAGGAGAATCAGGTGGACTCGAAGCGTCTTTGTTCGAGCTTCTCAGGCTCTTTCCAAGTGAGGCGAAGTCATGACGAAGATACTGCTGGTTGAAGATAATCCGATGAATAGGGATATGCTGAGTCGACGTCTGCTCCGACGAGGCTTCGAGGTCGTCTGCTGCGAGGACGGCGAAGGAGTCGCTGGTCTTGTTGAACGCGAAAGCCCAGATATTGTTCTTATGGATATTTCTCTTCCCGGTATCGATGGTCTTGAAGCAACGCGTCGATTGCGAAGTTCTCAGAATCATAGCGCCATTCCTATTATTGCGCTGACAGCTCATGCTTTTGAATCCGACGAGCGAAGTGCTCGAGAAGCCGGGTGTAATGAGTTTGAAACGAAGCCTATAGATCTTGAACGTCTATTGGGAAAGATAAATTCATTGATTGGAAAATAAGATTGAACCTAATTGAAGATCAGAGAAGTATTGCCGAACGTAAGCGATCAAAGTTCAGGCATGATATCCGCACATCGTTTAATGTTCTCATTGGCTATACTGAGATGTGCCTTGAGGATGTTGATTCTCACGCTCTTGCCTTTGGTGTCTTGAGTCAATTTTTGGAGGAGGTTCGCTCGCTTCTCCGAGACACTGAGTATGCTTTAGAGAGCGCAATGCTCGACTCTGAAGAGCTCTTCACAATTCAGATTTCAACTTGGTTGAAATTGAATCTCTTGCCCTCTATCCAGAGAATTTCGGTTTTAATTAAATCGATCGATGACACTCATTTCCATAGCGAGAATAGGGATAATCTCGAACTTGCGCTCAAGCGGTTGACTCAACAGTGTCTTCAACCGTTTGATCATGTTCATTTTGGAATGCGGAAGTCCGAAGAGATGACTTCTGTGAAACAAAAAGAGACACAGACTTCGGGTCACTTTATTGGCCGTGTTCTTCTTGTTGATGATGAGTGGCACAATTTAGCAATTCTTAGGCACAAATTAGAGCGATTGCAATTCAACGTAACGTCTCTCACTTCACCTCAGGCGGCCCTGACTTTGGCTCGCGAAAATCAGTACGACATCGTCATGGTCGATTTACACATGCCTGAGATGACTGGGCTTGAGTTTCTCAATCATATGTCAAATGATCCCATGACGCGTGAAGTTCCAGTTCTAGTTATTTCGGCGTCTGATGACGTCGAATTACTCAGTGAGTGTATCAAGTGTGGCGCGGTTGATTTTTTACCGAAACCCGTTGAAGTCTCCATTCTTCAGGCACGTACACACTCGATTTTAGATAAGAAGCTCAGTCGTGACAGAGAACGACAGATGGCTGCCGAATTGGCATACGAGAAGGCGCGAGTTGATGATTTGCTGTCAATGATTCTTCCTCAAGAAACGGTGACGGAACTCAAGGAAACTGGGGCTGTAAGGCCACGTCGTTTTTCCAACGTTGCTGTTCTGTTTTGCGATGTCGTGAACTTTACCCCTTATTGTGAGACTCATTCTCCTGAGGAACTTATTGCCCATCTTCATTCTCTCTTTTCCGAATTTGATACAGTTGTTGAACTTCAGGGCTTGCAAAAGATTAAGACAATCGGAGATTCGTATATGGCTGCCGCTGGCCTCTTACGGCCAGTGAAGCAACCGCTTTTGTCGGCGGTTCTCGCCGGTTTGGAGATGATAGATGTTGTCGCCGGACATTCCTCGGGTTGGAAGGTCAGAGTTGGAGTCCACGTTGGTGACGTGATTGCGGGTGTCGTGGGGACGCGTCAGTATCTTTTTGATCTTTGGGGTGACACAGTTAATATTGCGGCTCGACTCGAGAATAGTGGGCAGGAGATGAGTGTCACATTACTTCAAGAGGTTCTGCCAAACCTATCAGACGATTATTCAGTTCGAAATCTGGGTAAGGTGAATCTAAAGGGCAAAGGACTTTTCAAATTGTCGAGCGTGACTCGAAAGTCTTTCAAAAGCTCGAAATAATTCACGAGTCGCTTTAACGAGACACCCTAGAGTTTTGTTTATTTATTGCCCAGCTGAACGAGTCCGCCAATCCACTGTTCAAGATGTGGGTACGGCAGAGCACCGCTCTGGCGTGCCTTTTCTTTTTCAGCTTCAAACACAATCAGAGTTGGAATACTGCGAATGCCAAATCGTGTGCCGGCATCTTGATGTGCTTCGGTATCACATTTCAAGAACAGCGCTTTACCCCGATGAGCTGTGGCAAATTTTTTGAAAGTGGGCGCGAAACCCACACACGGTCCACACCAAGGCGCCCAAAAATCAACGATCACAGGAATTGGGCTGTTCAAAATTGTCTTTGCCAAAACTGCGCCACTCACCTCGTGCACGCTCTCTTGATGGTTTAGCGACTGACCACATTTTCCGCACTTCGCTTTGCCTGCCTCAGCGTGAACAGGTGCGCGATTCAAAGCACCGCATGCACCACAGGGAACAAGTACTGACTCTGACATCTGTCATTCTTCCTTTGAAGCTAAATTCACTTTCGTTTAACCAATGAATTCACGGCCGTTCATATATTTTTGAAGGGCCTTTGGAATTCTGATCCGACCGTCGGCTGTTTGGTGATTTTCAATCAGCGGAATCAGCACACGTGGTGTGGCAACTTCGGTATTGTTTAGCGTGTAAACAAATTGATTTTTACCATTAGCGTCTTTGGTGCGAATCTTCAGACGGCGTGCTTGGTAATCATAAAAGCTTGAGCAGCTGTGTGTTTCACCATACGCATTCCGACTGGGCATCCACGTTTCGATGTCGTGTTTTTTGACTTGGCCCTGTCCGAGATCGCCTGTGCAGACCTTTACAACGCGGTAGGGGAGTTCGAGCATCTTCAACAGGTCTTCCGCATTTTTGAGAAGTTCCATGTGGAGTTTATCGGACTCTTCTTTATCTGGTTTGCAGAGCACAACCTGTTCGATTTTTTGGAACTGATGTACGCGATAAAGTCCCTTGGTGTCTTTACCATGGGCGCCAGCTTCACGTCTGAAGCAGCTCGAATGAGCACAAATCTTCACGGGCAATTGAGCAGCATCGAGAATTTCTCCGGCGTGATAGCTCGCGAGACTCACTTCAGCCGTACCCACGAGCCACATATCATCCTTCTCGACGAAGTAGGCCTGATCAGCGCCACCGGGAAGATAGCCTGTTCCTTGCATAGCCGACGAACGGACCAGCACGGGAACGCTCATCAGCGTGTATCCGCGTTGAGTCAGTATGTCGACGGCCAGATTGTGCACAGCACGTTCAAGTTCGGCTCCTGCCCCAATCAAAAAATAACTGCGCGTGCCAGCAACATTCGCTCCGCGGGCAAAATCAATCAGTCCAAGTTTCTGCCCGAGTTCAATGTGATCCAGTGGCTTAAAATTAAATTGTGGCAGCACACCTTCCTTGCGCCACTCAACGTTTTCTGCGTCGGTGGCCCCTACAGGCGTATCTTCCGAAGGCGGGTTGGGAACGGAGCTTTGAATCGTGTCAAACTCAGCTTCGAGGTCGCGCAGGTGATTTCCAGCACCGGTAAGGATCTGATTCACTTCGCGCATTGCGTTGAGCAGTGCTTCCCTCTCGTCGCTGCTCTTGGCCTTTTTGACTGCATCCGAGCCTTCGTTTCGTTGTCTGCGCAATTTCTCTGTTTCTTCGAGGACTTGCAGTCTGCTGTCGTAAACCTGAGCAAACTTGTCTGCATCAAAGGGAATTCTCTTTAATTGAGCTGCCTTTGTAATGAGCGGCAGATTCTCGCGGACGTATTTTGGGTCGAGCATAGAGGTCATTCCTTCGCGGATATCTTCGGTTTCGCGTCGCGCCTATTGTTTCCCGCTCTATTAAGCTTGGCAAGCATGACTCCCCTCATTTTTCGTGCGAAAAGGAGTTGACCGAACGCAGTTGCTGCTTACACTGTGGCTGCTTTTAAGGGATTTGCACTCAGGGGAGGCAGGGCTATGCTTTTTTCGGTTCGTGGGCACGCACGTCAATCTCAAAATGCTCAAGATGGAGGCGATTCTTCGTCGCAGTTTCAAGGGCAAGAGTCGCAAGGCGCCGACACCGACTCCGATGTACCCTCAGATGAGCTGTCCCGCACCCAAGCGGCTCTTGAGGAGATGACCAATAAATATAACGAAACAAACGATCGCATGTACCGTATTGCTGCAGAGTTCGAGAACTCTCGTAAGCGTTGGGAAAAAGAGAAATCAGACCTTAAAAGCTATTGTATTTCTGAATTTGCACGCGATCTCTTGCCCGTCATCGATTCGTTCGACAAGGCAATGACGGCCATTGAGCATATGACCATCAACGTAGAGACTGAAGGGGGCAAACAAGTTGCTTCGATCGTCGAGGGTGTTCAGCTCGTGTCCAAGGTTTTTGCTGAAGCCCTGAAAAAGCATGGTGTGGAAAAACTTCCGGGCAAGGGTGAAGCCTTCAATCCGAACTTCCACAATGCGATTGCCAAGACGGTTGATGCGACACTTCAACAGGAAATGGTTGTCGATGAATTTTTGGCAGGCTATCGGATTGGCGAGAGAATACTTCGCACCGCAATGGTGCGGGTTGCGAGTCCGGACTGAGAGAAGGTCCTCCGAACACAAAACGATCATCGTTTTGGCGCTTCTTTTCTGCGCGGTCTTTTTAAGTCCGTCTCGGTCGTACGCTGCTTCGGGCAGCGACGCTGCGAGTCAAGCCGAACATCTTTTTCAGACGCGGAATTTCGACACAGCATTCGATAAGTTCAAGGCGATTCAAGCAGACCCTTACGCATCGCCTGCAGACCTCGCATTGGCGCGCTGTCGTTTGGGGATTATTTACAGCATTCGCGATGATCAAAGGCAAGCACGGAGTCAACTTGAACTCGCATTGAGTTCCAATGCGTTAAACGAATCAGTGTCTCCGTTGTGCTACTACGCACTTGTTCAGATCTATGTGATCGATAAATCGTACGCTGAAGCACGTTCGCTCATGCAGCGCTATCCTGATCCTGTTTTTCCAGTCCAATATAAGTCGCGTGTATTTGCTCTTGGAGTCGAAGTTGCGCGTCAGTTGCGGGACCTTGAGTTTGAGGTCAGTCAGCTCGAGCGGCTTTTACGTGTCATGGAGCGCGGAGAAATCGACTCTGTTGATCTGAAAATTCTTGGCGATTGGAAGATTACTGTCGCGCAGGTTAAACAACGCTTGGGTGATGCGCGTAAACCTCCTGCACAACCGACACCTGCACCAACGCAACCACCCGTGGTCACAGAAGCGACTCCCAAACCAACCAATAATTCCTCGACAGTGAAAGACCAAACAGCCGAAGTACCTGCGAGTCAAACTCCACCCTCCGCTTCCAGTGGCTCAGCGTTTGTGCGGGACGGTCTCACAGCGTTGCGCGCTTTTCGGGAAGGTCGTCTCGAAGCTGCAGCGCGTGAACTTGCTGAAGTGAAAACCACACAAAGCTCGCAGCCGCAGTGGGTCTCCAAACTTCAGATTGATCAGCTGCGCGAGCGAGCCGAGAGTCTGGCAAAAGATGATCCACGTCACATGCGTTTTGGCGTGATTTTGCCTCGTGGCTCGGGAATGTTTATGCGTCTGCAATTAAGGGCGTTGAAAGGAATCTCGGCATTTCTGAACTCACGTGCGGCAAAAGACGTCGAGTATCAGGTTTACGTTAAGACGGTTGCCAACGATGCCGGAGCCAGCGAAAGAGCAGCGCTCGAACTCATCCTCAACGATAAAGTTCATGCGATTATTGGCCCTTTTCATGGAGCACAGGTTGTCGGTGCAGCCGCTGCTGCATCTTTCTTCGGTGTGCCACTTTACGCACTTGGACCGGTGACGTCTGCGCAGGAGTACGATCCAAATTTTATCGTCCGCATGGGAACACTCGCTCAGTCTCAGGCTCGTGCGCAGGTTCAATTTCTTAAGCGGAATAATCGAAAGACAGTTGCGATTATGTCACCTGCCGATGGCTACGGTGTCGAAATGGCAAAGGCATTCGAGGCTGCGTGCAAATCTGAAGGTCTGCAAATCCAGCGCGTCGAATTCGTCGACGAGTTTGCTGAAATTTTTCAGGAACCTGTGAAGTCTTTGTTGGGTCCTCAAGATGGCAAGAGTCGTGGTCCTGAGTACTGGAAATTGGTTGCTGAGGCACGCAAAAAAGCTGCTCAGGAGAAGAGAAAATTTGATCCCTCTTCAATCAAGGCTCCAGCCGTTGTGCCATTCAATGCTCTCTTTGTTCCCGATTCCCTTGACCGAGTTCGGTTGATTGCAAATACATTCGCTTTTTTTGATGCACGGACCATAAGGTTTCTTGGCGATAGAACGTGGCAGGAAGCCGGCGGACGACAATCCGTTGCCGATCAATTTCTCAATGGCGCTCGTGTGCCCGTGCCAAAATCCGGGTCGTTCTTGCCGTTTTTGCGAAGAGAATTGTCGGCAGGAGAAAGTGTTCTCGATATCGAGCGACAGGCCTTCGATAGCTTGTTGCTCGCGCGCACAGCTCACTACAAGTCAGGTGGTAACAATCCCGCAAAGCTAGTTCTTGCCATGCAGGAAAAGGATTTTGCTGCCGACGGTGCAAGCAAATACGGACCGCTGGAAGAGAGTGGCGAGCCACAAATTCAATTTGAAATTTCGCAGTACTACAACGGCTCGGTACTCAGTCCGAATACAAACACTGACGCCCTTGATGCAGTGCAAAATTCAGCCGAGTAACTTGGTTTGACTTTAGTCGTAACCGAGAACGCTTTTTCTGTGTTCGCCCCAGCGCAAGGCATCGCGGATACCATCTTCAATCGATTTCTGTGTGGTCCATTTCAGCAGTGTCGCTGCTTTCTCGCAGCTTGCATATGATCCAGCATTATCTCCTGGTCGAGGCGCAGCCTCGCCTTTATTGAGTGTTTGACCGAACACGTTTTCAAAAGCTGCAACGAGTTCACGCACCGTCACTCCCCGGCCCGTGCCTAGATTGATGACTTCGTAATCGTTGTCGCCGCGTTGAGGCGAGAAAATATCTGAGAAATTTTCCAGTGCTGCAACGTGTGCGCGCGCAAGATCCCAAACATGAATATAATCGCGCAGACCACTACCATCGCGGGTCGGCCAATTCACACCTGTTATCGTAAATTTTTCAAGTTTTCCTCGAGCACAATCGACCAGCTTGCCAACAACATGGGAGGGTTCGCGCACATGTATTCCACTGCGCATCTTTGGATCTGCGCCAATGGGGTTGAAATAACGCAATGCAATTGCTTTCAGTCCATATGCAGATGTGAAGTCTTTGAGAACCATTTCCATCATGAATTTTGTGCGCGCATAAGGACTTTGCGGGTTCAGAGGAGAGTCTTCTGACACCTTAAAGTTAGCAACGACGTCGTAAATGGAAGCAGAGGAACTGAAAACCACACCCTCAACTTTGTGTTTGAGAAGAAGTTGAAAGAATTCCACCGATTTCGACACGTTTTCGCGGTAATATTCGTAGGGCTTTTCCATCGACTCAGGGACAACAATCAGTGCTGCGCAGTGAACGACGAGTTTGATGTCAGGATGTTCGGTCAACACCCGACCAACGAGCGCTGCGTCGGCGATGTCACCACGATAAAAGATGTGCCCTTTGGTAAAGGCTTCTTGTCCGGTGACCAAAGAGTCAAGTATCACGGGCGTATGTCCCGCATCCCTGAGGGCTGAACAAATCGTACTGCCAATATATCCGGCTCCGCCGGTAACGAGGACTTTCACGCTTCACACCTCAGATGACCTGTGTTAGGCGACCCCTTTGGCAGAGCTTTCAATGCCCACCAAGGAAATCGAAATGTTTCAAGACTACTTGTTTTACGGCACCGATGTCGAGACTCGTTACGCATTCAGAATGCTTCATCTGACATCATTGGCTCGTCATGCGCAGGCCTTGCATGGTCTGAGCGGACGGCGTGCCGAGATTCTCGGTCAAGGTTTGCTTACGGGCGTGCTTCTCGCCTCGATTCTCGAGGACGAGGAGAGAATAAATCTCCGTGTGCAAGCGAGCACTGATTTTACGATGGGAATAGAAACCACGCGTCATGCTGTGACGCGCGGATATCTCGAATGTAATCCGGAATCGGAAGTCATTGAGGACATCGATGCGGGCGGCTATCCCGTTCTGCCTTTGGTTGTTCGGTCTTTGCGC
>CAYWSV010000005.1:39816-45188 GCA_964460155.1 uncultured Oligoflexia bacterium
TTCCGGCAAGTTGTTCGAAGGAATCACTGGAACTCAAACACATCTGCTCGAAGACGCGATGAATGAGCATCTGGCTGCGAGCTATCAGATGAAGAGCAAAATTCGGGTGGATTGCTGGCATAATCCGGCAGATCAGCTTTTGTACGCTGTCGGTGTCATTTATCTTGAACTTCCGAATCTTAAACCCGATGTTTCAGCGGCACTCTGGTCGCACGTCGATGCTCTGCCCCCGTTGCGAACAATTTTTGGCCATGAAGCGCATGACCCAGATACACTTGCAGGGCGCCTCATCCCTCACCAAGTGAGGGCCATCAACAGCATGAATCCAGCTTGGGGATGCTCGTGTTCGCAGGAATCTGTCGAGCGCATGCTTGTCCAATTGGGCAAACGAGAACTGCTCAGCATGGCCGATGAACACAAACCAGCTGAGATTCGCTGTCATTACTGCAACAAATTTTTTGCTGTGAATGAATCGAGGCTGAGAGAACTGGCACATGAGTGCCAGCCCTCGGTTCCTCCGCCGGGGTCCGGCTTAATCAATTAATAGCGGTAAGCGTCGGGCTTGAATGGACCTTCAACAGGGATGTTCAGGTATTCCGACTGCTTGCTCGAGAGCTTCGTCAGGCTGACACCCAGTTTCTCGAGGTGCAGGCGAGCCACTTCCTCATCCAGCTTCTTAGGCAGAACGTATACGCCCACAGGATAGTTCTTGTGGTTTGTCCACAGTTCGATTTGCGCAAGCACCTGATTCGTAAAGCTTGTGCTCATCACAAACGAGGGGTGGCCGTTCGCGCAACCCAAGTTGACGAGGCGTCCTTCAGCCAAAAGAATGATTTCGTTGCCCGAAGGGAACCTGAATTTATCGACTTGTGGTTTCACGTTGATCTGCTGAACGCCTGGAATTGCTTTCAGGCCAGCAACGTCGATTTCCACATCAAAGTGACCAATGTTGCAGACAATTGCTTGGTCCTTCATCTTCTGCATGTGCTCAGCCTTGATCACGTCGCAGCAACCGGTTGCCGTAACAAAGATGTGACCTTCAGGAAGCGCTTCCTCGAGAGTACGCACTTCGTAGCCTTCCATGACCGCTTGCAGAGCGTTGATGGGGTCGATTTCTGTCACGATGACGCGAGCACCCATACCACGCATCGAGCGTGCAGAACCCTTACCCACGTCTCCGAAGCCAGCGACAACCACAGTCTTGCCTGCAACCATGACGTCAGTTGCACGCTTGATGCCGTCGACGAGTGATTCACGGCAACCATAGAGGTTGTCGAACTTGCTCTTCGTAACAGCGTCATTCACGTTGATCGCAGGGATTTTGAGCTCACCACGTTTAAGCATCTGGTGAAGGTGGTGAACACCCGTAGTCGTTTCTTCCGAAATTCCGCGAATTTCAGCGAGCATTTGTGGATATTTTTTGTGAACGTGTGCTGTCAGGTCGCCACCGTCATCAAGAATCATGTTGGGGCCTTTACCGCCCGCAAATTTGAGTGACTGGTCAACGCACCACCAATACTCTTCTTCCGTTTCGCCTTTCCATGCGAACACAGGAATGCCTGCTTTTGCGATTGCTGCTGCGGCAGTATCTTGAGTTGAAAAGATGTTGCAGCTTGACCAGCGGACTTCTGCGCCCAGCTCAATCAGTGTTTCAATCAGAACAGCGGTTTGGACAGTCATGTGCAAACAGCCAGCAATACGAGCGCCTTTGAGGGGTTTCGTTTTGCCGAATTTTTCGCGCAGGATCATAAGTCCGGGCATGTCTTTTTCAGCGATTTCGATTTCACGCCGACCCTGAGTCGCGAGGCTAATATCTTTGACTTTGTAATCCACGATGCGCTCCTATTGAAACATTGATTCATGCAAAGAACGTCAGAACCTAGCCCATCCCCAAGGTATCCTCAAGAGCACATTGGGCACGAGACGGCTAAATATGAGGCTGAGAAGTCGTTGGTGTTTTCCTTTTTGACGCCGAGGTGGACTCCTTGGCTCTTACTCCCATTCGATTGTCGCCGGGGGCTTCGACGTTATGTCATAAACGACTCGACTTATTCCGCGAACTTCATTGGTGATTCTTCTTGATACGGTACCCAGAAAATCCAGTGGAAGTTTTGACCAGTCGGCCGTCATGCCATCCTTTGATCCAACGCAACGCAGAGCGACGACGGAGTCGTAGCTGCGTCCATCACCTTTGACGCCCACAGATTTAACAGGAAGAAGAACAGCGAATGCCTGCCAGACAGAGTTATAAAGATTGTCCGCTCTAAGCTGACCAATAAGGATCGCATCGACCTCACGCAGGAGGTCGAGTTTGTCGATCGTAATGTCCCCCAGAACACGAAGTGCTAATCCGGGCCCAGGAAATGGATGTCTGCCAATAAAGTCTTCCGGAATCTCTAATTCGCGTCCCAAGGCACGCACTTCATCTTTGAAGAGGTGGCGCAGCGGTTCGACGAGAGTCATTTTCATATGTTCAGGAAGTCCACCCACATTGTGATGGCTCTTGATGACCTGCGCCTGACTGGAAGAATGGGATGACTCAATGACATCACTCGCGATTGTGCCCTGAACAAGACCTTTGCAACGCGAGAATTTTTTGCTCTCGTTTTCAAAGACTTCAATGAACGTTTTACCAATTATTTTTCTCTTCTGTTCAGGATCAGTCACTCCCTTGAGGCGCTCGAGAAAGAGTTCAGACGCGTTAACGGGGTGAACATTAAGATTCAGCTTTGCCTTGTAAAGCTCAAGAGTGTTTTGAAATTCATTTTTTCGAAGCAAACCCGTATCCACAAAAATACAGTGCAAACGTTTGCCAATTTCACGACTCACCAAAGTTGCTGCAACAGTCGAATCAACTCCACCGCTCAGGGCGCATATCACTTCCGATTGCTGGTCAATATTTCTGAGCTGTTGATTCAGTTTTGATAGAGCACTTTCGAGATATTTATTGACAGTCTCGGCCTTTTGAGCGCGACACACGTCAAAGACAAAATGTTCAAGTAAACGTTGGCCATTTTCCGTATGGATAACTTCCGGATGATATTGGAGACCAATAAGTTGTCTTTTGCAGTCGATCATCACGGCATTCAGACCGTCTTCACTCGTCGCGATATTGTCAAAGCCCTCGGGAAGTATTTCCACGTGGTCTCCATGACTCATCCACACCTGCTTTTGGAGAAGTTCAGCTGGAATAAGCGACAATTTTGAAGCCATGATTTTCAATTGCGCCGGTCCATATTCAGCGCTGTGTCCGCGACTGACTTTTCCACCGAGAAGGTGAGCAATAAGCTGCATGCCATAACAAATGCCCAGAACAGGATGCGTACCGTCAAGCCAGAGTCGGTCGATCTTGGGTGAATTGTCCGAATAAACACTTTGAGGCCCGCCAGAGAGAATGAGGCCTTTAATTTCAGCCCTTTGTTTGATGAACGCAGAGAGGTCTGCATCTGCAGAAATGACGTTCACTTGCGCGCCTGAATCCCGAACCACGCGATGTAAAACTTCAGTATATTGGGAGCCAAAATCAACTATGAGAATCATTTTCCCTTGCTCCTAAAAAAAAGAGAGGCGCATTGGCCTCTCAGAATGGGCGAGTTGAATAGTTGGGTGCCTCTTCGGTGATTTGCACGTTATGAACGTGGCTCTCGCGCAGGCCCGCGCCGGTAATTTCGACGAATCGAGCACGTACGCGTAGCTCTTCAATTGAGCCCGCTCCAACGTATCCCATTCCCGCGCGCAACCCTCCTGCCAATTGGTGAACGACGTCCGACAACGGGCCTTTGTAGGGAACTTGTCCTTCAATCCCCTCGGGAACCAGTTTTTGATCAGTCGATGCGCCTTGAAAGTAGCGATCCTTAGAGCCAAGTTTCATTGCGCCCAAAGATCCCATGCCGCGATACTTTTTAAAGACTTTTCCTTGGAATAAAACGCGCTCACCTGGCGACTCGTCGGTGCCCGCAAAAAGGCTTCCGACCATCACTGCATGGGCACCAGCTGCAATTGCCTTGCAAATATCTCCACTGTAACGCAGTCCGCCATCGGCAATAATTTTAACAGGTGTATTTTTGAGAGCCTCTGCGACTGTCATGATTGCAGTGATTTGAGGAACGCCAGTACCGGCAACGACGCGGGTTGTGCATATCGACCCCGGACCAATTCCAACCTTCACGGCATCAACACCAGCCTCAGCCAGAGCAAGTGCTGCGCTGCCGGTCGCGATATTTCCGGCAATCAGAAAAACAGACGAGCCGTGTTTCCGTCGAATCGTCTTTACAGCTTCAACGACACCGCGACTGTGTCCGTGTGCCGTATCTACGATGATGACGTCAGCACCCGCTTCGATGAGCGCCGGGATGCGCACATTTAAGTCCTGTTCACTGACTCCAACCGCGGCGCCAACGCGCAAACGTCCGCGCGAATCTTTGGTCGCATGAGGATATTCCTTGCGGCTTTTGAGATCCCGCAGGGTCATAAGGCCACACAGCCTTCCAGACTCATCAACGAGTGGAAGCTTTTCAATGCGATGTTTGTGGAGCAAATGAGTTGCTTCGTTCGCTAGACTTTCAGTAACTCTCTCGACGAGCTGTGGAACAGTCAGTGTCACCAATTTATCAATTGGAGTCATCAACTCTGTAACAGCTTGAGTCTCGTGTTGTGCGCTGCGCAAATCTCTCGAGGTCAGTAGGCCGACGAGCAGACCATCTGCGGTCACTGGAAGTCCAGAGATACGCTCCTCGTTCATAATGCGCTTAGCGTCGGCGACAGTCGCGTCTTTGTTGAGACAGTGAGGCTCGCTGACAACACCCGCTTCGCTGCGTTTCACAGCCGCGACTTGCGCTGCCTGTTCTGCTGCCGGCATGTTTTTATGGATGATGCCAATCCCACCAAGACGCGCGAGTTGAGTCGCCAATCGACTCTCAGTCACCGTATCCATTGCAGCTGACATTAGAGGAATCGAGAGTGTCATACCTGAAGTCAACGTTGTGGTGAGGCTGACCTGCGAAGGAAGAACTTCTGAGGCATCGGGAATCATTAAAACGTCGTCAAAAGTGAGGCCGCGCAAAGCGATCTTTGAGCTAAAATCAAAACTCACGAAGTCCTCCAGAAGGTAGGATGAACCGATATAAGGAACTTCAATACCCCCAATTAACTCTCGCTCGAAGAAAATTCAATAATTTCTGTTTAAAAAATTTGCAGTTACGACTTTAAAAAAAAATCTAAATTCCGCCTTGACACCCCGCCCGCACATAGCTAAACACCGCCCTCACGCAGAAATGCCGGTTCTTTGAAAAGAGAAGAAAGAAGTCACAGAGTGCAAGAAGAGCCGCACGAAAGGCCGAGAAGATTTTGGTGGTAACACTGAGAGAATTTCG
>CAYWSV010000006.1:0-40231 GCA_964460155.1 uncultured Oligoflexia bacterium
CTCAAGCAGAACGACCGTTTCCTGTTGTTTGGTGTCCCACACTTCGCAGTACTGAGCATCGCCATCGATGGCGACAGCAAGGTTCGCAGGCAACGTCCACGGAGTGGTCGTCCACACGAGCAAACTGCGACCTGAGAATTTTCCTTTGAGACGCGCCCGAAGCGTGACTGATGGATCCTGAATATCGCGATAATCCAAGCTGGCTTCGAAATTAGACAGCGTTGAACCCAACGCTGATGAATAACTCATGACAAATCGGCCTTCATACACAAGGCCTTTGTCCCACAGCTGTTTGAAAACAGCCCACACGCTTTCCATGAACGGTTTGTCCATGGTGCGATACTCGTTATCCATGTCGACCCAGCGACCCAAACGACGCATATAATTGCGCCACTCAGATGTGTAACGTAACACCGATTCGCGGCATGCTGCGTTGAATTTACTGACACCCAATTTTTCGATTTCGGGGCGACCATTGAGTCCGAGCTCTTTTTGAATCAGCATTTCTACAGGCAAACCATGACAGTCCCAGCCGAAACGCCGCTCGACACGATAACCTTTCATCGTGAAATAGCGCGGAAATGCGTCCTTAATTCCTGAGGGAACAAAGTGTCCGAAATGAGGAAGACCTGTGGCAAACGGAGGGCCATCGTAAAAATTGTATTTTTTATCGTGCGGGCGTTCGTCGATACTTCTCTGGAAGGTTTTTTCGCGGTCCCATTTCTCGGCGACTGCTTTTTCCATCGATGGAAAGTGGATGGATTTCTCCGGACGCTCAACACGCATGTCTAAACCTCACAAAAACCCGTGGAAACTGTACCAGTTTGCAGCCTTCTAGCATGGCTTTTGCTCGGCATGCCACCGCAGGGGTGCGGGTTTTCCGGCCTTTGCTCACAAATGACAAAACTTTGAACTGGACCGCCTCCCCGCCGGTGAAGGATTGCAGTAATGTTGGCACCATGGCCTGTGTTCGGTTGGGATATCCCCACGGAAGCGGGTCTGTAATCAACAAAGGGTGGCGGGTATGGTGAAGAGCGAGCTGATTGAAGTTCTGGCCTCGAAGGCGGATATCACGACAACGCAGTCGGAAGAGGCTGTTAACTTGTTTTTTCAATCCATCATCGACTCACTGACCACCGACGGACGCGTGGAAATTCGCGGATTTGGCGCGTTCACTGTGCGTAAATACAAATCCTACGACGGACGTAACCCCAAGACTGGCGAAAAGATTGAAGTGCCAGAAAAGAAACTCCCTTTCTGGAAGACGGGCCTCGAATTGCGCCAACGTGTCGACGGGCTTGGCGAAGGTCAGTAATCTCTGGGCTGATGCACTCACACCACCAGAAATCTCGTCTTTAAAAAACAAAAAGCCCCGGCTTCGGCCGGGGCTTTTTGTTCGACTGCAACCCTTTTGGGGCAGCTGAACGCTTACTTAGCTGTGCCTTTAGCCTTCTTGACCTGAGCGGACAGACGGCTGATGCGGCGAGCCATGTTGTTCGCGTGAATCACACCCTTGCGGCGCGTGACAGCGATAACAGACTGAGTTTCGCGGAAAAGAGCGTCGAGCTGGTCGAGCTGCTTGTTGTCAATTGCGTCACGCAGCTTGCGAATAGCAGTCTTCATGGTGCTCATGACCTGACGATTGCGCTGGTTACGGACGATGGTTTGGCGTGCGCGCTTTTCAGCGGACTTATGGGTTGCCATGGAAAGCTCCAAATGGGAGTGGCTGTGCAATTTTAACGGACGGCGAAGGACAGACACTCACTGGTTTGAACCAGACCTTCGCAACCCACCACCCCACTGCTCTGGAAAGCGGGGCAGAAAAACCGAGATAAAACTTAGCCGAGCTTGATGTTCGACTTCTTGAGCAGGTTTGCCACTGCGTCGGACGGACGAGCGCCGATCTTGTACCAGTGGTTCATGCGCTCAGCTTCGAGAGAAATTGTCGAAGGCTCTGTCATTGGGTTGTAGTAGCCCAAACGCTCGATGAAACGGCCGTTACGAGCATTGCGAGAGTCGGTCACAACCACCTCAAAGAAAGGGCGGTTTTTGCAGCCAAAACGTTGCATACGGAACTTCAGTGCCATAGGAATCTTCCTTCTTCGAGTGGGGAACAAGGGCCCACAAACCCGGCGCCCTGTGAGTCATTGAAAAACCTCAACAATTTGAAGCTCTTCACACCAGACTCCCGGACGCGTTGCCAGTCAAGCCGCTTAAAGCGGGAATGCTCGCTTACCGCCCGAATTTGCCTCTGTCAATCCATAAGACGCTGGCAGCCCATCGCTTGAACCTTGGGTGTACACTTAGAGCAGTGCGACAGGCGGGTCATCCCCTCAGCGCTTTCTTTTCAGGCATTCTGAAAACGAAAAAGAGGTTCGAGGACGTGCGGCAAAACAAGTTCCCTTCAGCCGTCATTCTAACTCCCGAAGCTGGTCTGGCCTCGGAGTGTCAAACCGCACTGCGCAGTTTCGGCCTCAAAAAATTCTCAGTTGTTAAGGAATTTGCCGAGCTACAAAAGCAGATCATCGAACATTCGTTCGATCTAATTCTTGTCGACACCGATGCACTCGTCGACAGCGATAAAAACGCCATCGTCAGCAGACTGCGTTCCACAAACAATCACTCTCAAGGTGTATTTGTTGCACTTTCACGGGTCAATTCCCGGGAGGAATTGCTGGAACTGAAAGAGCAGGGCTTCGCCTCGGTGATGATTAAACCCATCAGCATTGGAATGATGGAACAGGCTCTCTCGGAAGTGATTGAGCGTCAGCGCAACCAACCCATCGACCGCGATGCTCTGCTCAATGTTCATAGACTCTTCCTGCATGGACAAACATTTGAGGCCGAGCGCACGCTGAGTATCTGGCTTGAAAAGGAAAGCGAATCGCTTGAGGGACTCACTCTTCTTGCGCTGCATCAGTTTAAAAAACAAGAATTCTACAGAGCCAACCAGACAATTCAGAAGGTTTTAAAAATAAAACCCGACTTCATCCCCGCTCTTCAACTCAAAACACGTATTGCCTTGCGTCTTGGTCAACTGAACGAGGCTTTTCAGTCGCTCGCAAGAGAAGAAAAAGCGGTCGCTTTGATTGAGGCCAAACGCGCAGAGAGTCTGACCCACACACTTAAAAAAGATGAACTCTCTGAACTGAGTTTTTGCGAGACCTTTAGAACTCGTGAGGGCATTACTGCACTTTTAATCAACCTTGGGCTTCAGTTGAGCAAAATCGGCAAAACCGAAGATTCATACAAACTCTATCACCGCGCACTTGGACCCCTTGAAGACGACAACGCAAGATTTATTGCGTTGTTCAACCGTGGTCGACTTTATCTAAATTCACGACGCGCGGCGCAGGCGCATGCCGATTTATCAAGTGCACGTGAAATAGCGCCTGAAGAGCTCATTCCAAAGATCGATGAATTGCTCATCATGTGTCGAAACACGGAAACGATCACGACAGTCGAAGAAAAGAAAAAATCCAAACTGCCGCTGGATATGTTGTCTGTCCAAGACCTTCTGAGCATGGGCAATGTGCCGCAGAAGCCGAAAACCAAGTACAAGCCCTTTAATAAAGATGAAGTTTTGGAGCTCGTCTTTCTTGGAAAAATGCAAGAAGACACAGTGCCGCCCGAGAGCGTGAACGACTGGCTTCAAATGAAAAAACACCTCATGCACATTCTCTTCCTTGATGAACTTCCACTTGCCGATGCGCGGACGAATTCCGAGGAAATTCCGGCAGAACAAGGTGCAACATGAACATGGCAACCCGACTCAGCGGAAATGCGCTGAAGGATTTTTTCATCGACCAGCGCGCTTCACGATTTACTGGCGAAATCAAATTTCACTTTGATGGATATAAAAAATCAGTTTTCTTTCAGGGTGGCGAAATTACTCACTGCTCATCGAATTTGCTCGACGATCGTCTGGGGGATGTTATCTACCGCGATGGCAAGATCGGGCTGGATCTGTTTGTTGAACTCGCTGGCAAGGTGAGTGACAAAGTTCGCTTTGGCGATCTGCTTATCCAAAACAATGTTTTCACTCTTGTTGAACTCTGGGAGGCTTTGAATTCACAGTCCAAAGCAATCTTACAGTCGCTGATTTTCCACGACCTTTTGGAAGTCGAAATGCTCGACGCCGAAAACCTAAAGACACCCGATTTCGGATTAAGATTCCGTTGGGACGAGGCTATCAACGAGGCTTTGGATGAATTGCGTCTGCTGCGACGCTTTGAAAGAGCTGCACGGGTGTCGCCTGCGCTCAACGTTGACGAACGCAACCGTTGGCTCGCAAACACCGATTTTCTGCGCGACATCCTCAGTCTTGTCGAGCAATTTTATGACTTTAATGTCATTGTTGACGAAAAAAGCCCTCTGGCCAAAGTGTACACCGCGCGGGCTCTCTTTCAGCTCTACATAAAAGGTGTAATTACAGACACTTGGGATATCTTTTCTCAAGATCTTTCAGGACCGGCCGAGAATGAATTGCAAGAGGTCGTCAGCTCCTCGAGCCGCGTCTTCCTGATGATGGAAGACCTCGCGCAACACCATATGCTGGCGGGATGGGACGCTGCAGTGAAGCGAGCCGCAAGAATTCTCGAACGAGAACTGGGTCAGGGTGTTCACCTGATTGCGGGTCAAGGTTTCTCGCTTCAGCAGATTCATAAAGCCATCGCCCTTAATCGTGAACTCAAAATTCGGGTTGCATCGGCACAGGAACATCGGTGGCCTTTGTCGGTGATGACTCTTATTCAGGAGGGTTTGCACAAAGCGATACTTTACCTGCTCTTTGAAATTTCGAACAACCGCGGAATGGAGGAGGAGTCGAAAAAAATACACGCTGAATTGGTAAACACGAGAGGATCATATTTCAGTCGAGTTGCCGAAGCCATTTCCTAAAAGGAGACAATCATGGCAAATCAAGTTGCGGCTCATGGTTTTACGCTCACACAAGCGCTGCGCGAATGCTGCGAAATTGAATCAACAGAAAAACTCATGCCGCTCGCGCTGCATAATTTTGGGAGCCGCTGGGCATTATCTCTCGAAGGCAACGAACATGTTGCACATCTCACTTGGAACGACGGACCGTTTCATGGAGATGTCACAATCAAATCACCCGACATGTATCACAGCATTCACGGCGCCACGAAGCGTGCGATGGAGCAGATGAAGAAAGCGCACAGCAAGCGCTATGATCATCATAAACCCGTTAAAGGTATCGCTCAGGCCAGTTAATTGGCATTCAGTTATTCAACGAGGTCCGGTCAGCTGAAGTCTGTACCGGACCTTTTTTTATGGTTCCGGAGTAGCCTTAAAACCAACCATGCCGCCAGCAGTAAGACAGGCATACTCGTCAGCGCTTCGAATCTCTTCAGAGGATGATGAGATGCCAAACTCGAAACAACGCATCCACTGGTCACCTGACTTGTATCACCATAGCTGAGCACCGAGTCGGCCTGACTGACGAATTCACGGGCTTTTGCGGGATCTGTCAGAGCATAAAAGGGACGCACTGCACTGAGCATTCCGCTGCCAAGCATGAACACTTTGATTCCCGAATAGGGTGAGAATGCAAAGTCGGAATTGGCAAGAGTGCCATCGCTCAGTGGACCGTAAAGAAGTTCGAAATTCGAGTAGCGTACCAAGAGAGTGCGGATGTCTTGTGCCGATAAACCACTGCCAATTGCTTTGAGGAGACCAGCCATTCCCGCAACGTGTGGCGAGGCCTGACTCGTTCCACTTTTGTAATCAACACCTCCGCCAGGAATACTGGACTTGATGTTCGAACCCGGTGCGCAGATGTCGACCCAGTCGCCGAAATTACTAAATCGTGATTTGAGACGGCGGCCGCGGACAGGGCCAGAAGATTGTTTTCGATCGGATGATCCTGTGGATTCATCAACCTGAGAACCTGCATCACCAGAATCGTGACTCGTCGAACACACTGAAACAACGTCACGATAAGCCGCAGGGAACATGGGGATCTCGACGTTCTGATTGCCCGCCGCTGCGACCATGAGAACATCATTGGCTACAAGCCTGCGCGCCATCAACGACAATGCCCGACTGGAAAAATATTTTCCGATGCTCAGATTAACCACATTGGTCACAAGCAAATTCGGGTTACCTGGAACTGTCAGATCGAGAATGTAGGCGAGAGCCTGCAATTGAGCAGAGTCGGAAATGCCACCATCAACTTCAAATTGAGTTTCCTTGTCGAAAGTTGTCGATTCGCCCTGACGGGGACACCGAATATCCTTGCTCAGGCTTTGTGTTCCCTTGGGAGCGAAACAACGCTTTGCAGCACGAATTGCAAGAATTTTGCAATTTAGAGGACACACGCCGATATATTCACTCGTCGCAACCGCTCCCCCAGCGATAATTCCGGCCACGTGAGTCCCATGTCCGCAGGACTGAGAACCCTCGCCACCCTCACGACTGCAGGGCACACCTTGACCACCCACGTCGTTGGAGCCAGGAATGGGAGCAGGACCGGAATCAGATTGCCCCTTGGGTACACTCGCATCAACACCAATGTAGTCGTCGACCCAACCATTTCCATCGTCGTCGAAAAAGGGTTTTGCTCCTTTATCGGGATCTTCTCCTGAGTTGCGATAAAATCGCCCTTCAAGCGCTTGACCAGCACCATCAAACAAACTGTCGACTCCGGTATCGACAACTGCAACAACCGAGGTGTTGCCTTTGCCCATCGACGGAACAAGCTGATCAAGAGCCAAAATATCAGTGTTCCATTGTGCCTTCATGCGGTCTGCGAGAGTTGGCGTACCGCCCGAATTCTCCTGCTGAACTGTGCTCTCCAGATTGGGTTCTGCGAATTCGACACCCTCAACGGTTTCCAGAACGTCCCACATCCAACGCACCATGAATGTGTCGCGCTCATCTGCTGAATTAAGTGCTTTTAATTTGTTCGACCAAACCGGACTCATCAAAAACAGATTCTGAACACCCGACAAACCACCGCGCAGATAAACCTCTGCAAATCCAAAAACAGGTAATGGACCCGCTCCCGAGACAAGAGTCTTTTCAAAATTTGAAATGGCCAGCACATGTGTCTGCAGCACCGACTGAATTGCGGGAATTATATTTTGAGCATTCAATGATCTGTCTTCGCGCACTAAAATATTCGCCATATTTAATGCGAGCGCATTTTTAAGAACATCTTTAGATTTGAATGACTGCTGCTGGCGAGACAAAGCAACTATCCAGGAATGACCATCCCAAATCTCGCGCCAGCGGGGGAAGCTGTCCATCGTTGGCCAGGTCACTCCTGACACCTTCTGCTCTACCGGATATTCGCGTTTCGAATCTCCGCATGAAAACACCAGTCCTGACGCAAGAAAAATTAACAACAATTTTCCAAGAAGACGGAATGTCATCATTTTTCATCTTTCCCAAAACGCTTGCGATCAAGAATTCGGACTACTCGAAGCATCATCCAGAAAACGCCCAACAGAGCAGGCACGCTCCCCAAACCGTAAATGAGATGACCACCGGAAGCACGGATAAATGCCAAAGATCCTACGATGCAGCCGCCGGGTTGATTTGAGAGAAAGTTAAAATTAGTCTTGCTTTGTTTTTTAGACTGCACAGCGGCATCGAGATCTAAAAATCCAGCCCCGAGCAAATTATCGCAGAACGAGGTGTCGGTATAGCACGCACGGTAAAGACGCTCATCTGAACCGGGAACACGATTGTATGATGCGTTATAAAGTGATTCCGAATCAGCAGCACTTTTTAGAGTCTCAATCAGCTGTGCGGCGCTTTTTGTATTTCCGCTGAATGACAAAAGATAACCGATTGCACCTGCAACAAATGGTGTCGCCTGACTTGTTCCGCTTTTATCAATAAACAAACCACCGCCATCGGAGGTTTTACCGGGCACCGTGGAGACGATGTCTGTGCCCGGAGAACAAATATCGACCCAATCCCCAAAGTTACTAAAGGGTGCACGTCCATAAGCGCCCTGAGCGTAATCTTCGCTGGTTGCACAAACAGCAACAACACTTTCATATGCGGCCGGATAGCTGGGCGTTTCAGTTCCGTCGTTTCCGGCGGCTGCAACCACAACGATATTTTTGCGTTGAAGATTACGAATGATGTAGCTCATTGTTCTTGATGCAAAATATTTTCCAAGACTCAAATTCACAACATTCACCAACAATCTACCCGGATCATCCGGCGCGCGGAGATTGTAGAGGTAACTCAGAGCGCGAACTTGTGAAGTGTCTGCAATCCCACCGTCTACCTCATAAGAGATAAGAGGGTCTCCTTGAGTCGGTGGTCTAATGCATTCACCGGCCTTTGATGTGTCGGGCTGCACACACCGCTCGGCCACGCGAATCGACAGAATCCGACAACTTGGACAAATTCCCATGGTACTGAGGTCACCACCGTGCTTAGCAGCAACGATGCCTGCAACATGGCTTCCATGCCCGCAATTGGCCGAGAGTTCGTCGTCTGGGCGCAAACGGGGACACGATTTTCCTGCTCCGCCCAGATCCGCATGCCCCGGCTTGGGGTTTGGTCCAGAATCACGTCCGCATTCAAATGTTGCGTCAATGCCATGCACGTCGTCCACATAACAATTGTTGTCATTGTCTGCGCCGTCGAACTTCTCTGCAGGATTCACAAACATCTGATCTTTCAGTTCCGGATGCGATGAATCGACGCCCGTATCCAAAATTGCCACAGTCACTGCGGGTAACGATTGCTTTGTTCGCTCGACAAAAGAAAACGCGCTGTCTGCGCGCATACGCTTCAGTACAGCCACAATCGACGTGTTGAATTTGAACTCGGGGGCGAGGCCCAAGCCATTTTCAAGTTGAGTGCGCAATTGAGATGTTCGTGGAGTAGGCGGCAAATATCCAATCAAATTTGGCTCAACCCACTCAATCGGCGACGTCTGTTCGAAGCCTTTGAGGAGCGCCTTAATTCCGGACACACGGTCGAGCTCTTCTTGGAGTCGAGCGGCATGTTGCACACCTGAATCTGAAAGTTTGAGGAGTGCAGTGCGAATGTTCGAAAGTGTGAGAAAATGAACGGCGAGGCGCCGCCCGGAAGAGTCCACAGCATTTCCGACATCCGTTGTTGAATCAACATCGGAAAACAGAGCATCGCTGTTCAGTGCGATCCGTTCAGGCTGGAGAATGTCGCTGAGTGCCATCTGTAGGGAATTCAATGATACAGCCGACGAACCCGATACAAACGACTGAACACGAGTTTGATTCATCAGTGAACGCGCAAAAACATCTTTGGCTTTCAATAGAGATTCAGCATCAGTCCAACTGGACTCTTCCGACATGCCAAGAATTAAAGTCTTCTTATCCCACTGCGCATACCAGCTTTCGACATTTTCATGGGTCGGCAAACGCACAGATTGTGCAGGAATTTTAGCCTTCACTTGAAGAGGCGTGTTTTGGCTCCCGCAGCCGGCAAGCACGATGAACGTCATGAATTGTATGCTGAAACAAAAGCGTCGCATCAGGGTCATCGACTTGCGCTTCATGTCATTTCTGCCCGTCTTCCGAAGGAACAACTGCTCCGCGTGCGCCCAAAAGACCAACTTCTTCACCTCTCAGAAGCTCTGCACGAAACAGATCGATTTCAAAAAAACAATTGCGGCGGCGCAAACGCTCTGCCATCCGTGCCTCGCTGGCTGATTGCGGTTCAGTGTCCGGAGGAAGCATCTGCGAAGGTGTCTGCTCTTCACATCGACGTGTATTCAGCCAAAGGTCTGCAATCGCAGCCCGGGCATGATCTTTGTTTCCAAAATCTTCATAAAAGGCGCACTTATAAAGCAATCCTGAAAGTGAATAAAAGCCAAGGCCATGCACATAGTCCGCAGCTTTCTTGCAAAATTGAGGGTCACCCTTGATTGACCGCTCTTCTTCGGTCAGTGCCTGAACAAGTGCAGTCTCCATCTGCCGCCGAGCCGTTGAGTATTCGATGGCTTGCTCAAGAAGTGTCTCGGTCGACTTCGAGGCAAATTCTGGCTTACCAAGACCCATTTGATTCATGCGCAATAGAACCGAGAACAAAGTTCCGGCAACTTCGTATTTGCCCGACACATGCTGAGTCAAAGCGTGATGCATCATGGCTTCAGGATTGGCGGGTGAAACAGGATCATCGAATGAAGAGCGATAGCTCGGTAATTCTGAATCCAAATGTCCCTGCATTTTAGAGTGACTTGCCGACAGAACACCTAAACCAAAAACACGATCGGCAAATGCGACCTTTGGAATTTTGAGCAGCGAGAGCAACACGAGAACAGCCACTGTTCCCAAGTAAAAGCCCTCACGCTGAAAGAACTTTAATTTAAGGGCATCCGCATCAACGCGCCAATATTTGACCATGCTCATCATGCGGACATTGACTTTGTGTCTCATGACAAGTCCCACTCCAATGACTGCGCCGGCAACTGCACCGCCAAAATGCGAGGCCCAGTCGATGTTGGGAATTAAAAACGTGATGATGACGTTGATAATGATTATTGGACCAAGAGATGTTCTTGTTTTTATTCCGGTGAGCTCGGATGAAATTTTTTGCTGATAACGCTCTAAAACATAAAGTGCCAGCAACAACGCAAAGAGACTGCTCGAAGCTCCAACCGACAAAGAACGGCTGAAGGTAAAACTCACGGCATTTCCCAGCAGCCCACCCAGCACATACGTTACGAATAAATTCCGTGCACCTGTAAGAACTTCAAAGACACGTCCAAACTGATACAGAGCAAACATATTAAATAGAATGTGTGCAGGGCTTGCATGAAGAAACATTGGAAAAAACAGCCGACCCAATTCGCCCTCAGCAATGAGGCCGTTCTCCTTGGCTCCATACTTAATTAGATTTTCGTATGTTGGTCCGCCCTGATATTGAATCATCGCGTAAATCAAAACATTGATGGCAATAAGTACAAACGTCAGAAAAGGTGGTCTGACTGCGACTCCCGCATCGGTTGAGGTCGGTTCCGAGCTCACGCTTTAAGCCCCCATAAAATTCTGGCGTTTTGAATCAGTCGTGTCAGAGATTGCATCTGATTACAGGCGGCGTGGGCAGATATGTCGTCTTCAAGAGTTCTGAGAAAATAACACATCGTCGATGTTTCGCCTTGTGCACCCTGAAGACTCAAAGAGTTCACGTTTTCTGCCGTTAACTCAACTGTTGTTGTCAAATTTTGGATTAATGACTCAGCAGTCACCCCAGACTGAGCCCATAAATTTTCAAAAATGCGCGCGATTTGTGCTCTTTCGGAAACAGTCGTCTGTGTGAGGAGAGTTTTATTGATCTCACGCCGTGGTCCGATAAATGCTGCGAGCATAAAATTTGTGAAGAATTTTTCGCGCTCCAATTTTGAGGTGTTTTCCTCAAAACTCCAGCGCAGAAATCCAAGCATTGATCCTTCGCCCTTGATGGCCCGCAGCCATGGTGAAGTCGAGAACCGAGACGTATTGGCATTTGCAGACCGATCCGCTTGGACGAAACCCCAACGGATTAAATCGCCACCATTCCACTGAACCGTGCAGGCCCCCGTCTCAAACTGACGCACTGCACCAACGAAAAAAATAGCTCTGAGATATGAAAAGTGGTCTGAATTTTCGGATATCTTTTTGAGAATTGCTGAAGACAACAACCCATTGTTGCAAAAAACAAAGTGTACCGGAACGTTCAGACGAGTGTGATGGAGGGCTTCCAACCAGTCGAAAAACACGGCCTCAGTGTGCTCGGGTGGGACACACAAGAACAGAAAAACATCCGACACACGGCGAGCATCGACCGATGAAAGCACGGCCGCAGGTGAATCCGTGAGAAGCCGAGCGGCAAGTTCGTGCGCCATAGGATTGGCTTGCGCCCGCATGTGGATGGGCTGCGGCAGTGGGCGCCGGTTAACGACCAGAATATCTGTATTTTGAGCTGAAATTTGGTTCAACTGGCACAATGAGTCCGCCAGCAGGAGACCTAAAGCTCCGGCGCCCACCACGACAAACTGAGTGGATTTTGTAGCCGCTAGGTTCATCACTCTGACATCCCATTCCAGAAGTGTCTCAGGCCCCGCCCAAAACGACCGATAACCTTAGTAGGGTATCATAAGTTTAGAGGAGCCACTCATGAAACCCCCAGAATCTCACGCCAATTTGTTGCTTGTGGGCGACGACCTCGAGCTGATGCAGATTATGATGGAGGCGTTGCACAAGTGCTTCCCGAACGCGAACATCAAGAGATGTGGGACCTTGCGGCTCGGATCTCCTGACGCCCCGATGCACGACGCCAGCGCCGTCATTCTTGTGTGGGAAAATAACCCTCTTCAGGACTGGAAAACGTTGCTGGAACAGAAGACTCCAAGCCACAGAAGCTCGGAAGGAGTTATCTGCGATATTTCCGTTCAATATGGCGATGCTTTACTGCGGCGAACAGCTGTAGTTGCTAAGGGCTTTTCCCGGGAAGAAGTCACATTTCTTGGAGAATTCGGCATCAGCTGTGTTCAGCCCCTGACAAGCCGCAAGACAGAGTGGGATCAAGACTGCCGGAAGTTCGCCCAAAAAATTGGTCGCATGATTGCAACCGAAAATGATGACGGCGGAAATCCAGCTGAACGCAGTGTCCGCCGCTTCGAACGCGCCCTGAAAAATTGGTCGAGTTGTTCGGATTATGAAAAAATGTCTGTTTCCGATGACTTGCTTAAAAATCTTGGCGACACCGCTCGATATTGCGAACTGATGGCCCGCAAAGCCCAGCTCGACAATGACCTCAACGCAGCCGAGCAATGGCTCCGCCGCGCAATCGACAAAAACCCTAATTTCCTTAGGGCATTGCAGACTTTAGCTGACCTCCATATGGAGCGCGGTCAGCTCCGCGAAGCACTGGCACTTTATGAAAAATTGCGCCTCAACAACCCTCGCAATCCGACTCGGCTGTCAAAAATTGCCGAGTGCCACTTGGCTTTGGGCGAGTTGGAACGGGCAGACAAGGCCTTCTCGCGTGCACTCAGCCTCGACGAGCACTCAATGCAGGCACGAGAAGATCTTGCGCGCGTAAAACTCGCCATGGGCGATTACGAAGCAGCAAAACTGCTCCTCGAACACTGCGGCGACATTTCACGGGTGGCCTCTTACCTCAACGCATACGGGATCCAGCTTGTTCGGGCGGGCCGATACGAAGAATCCATCGAACATTATAAAAAAGCACAAATGGTTTTGCCTACAAACACCAACAGGCATCAAATTCTCTTTAATATTGGTCTGGCCTATGCCAAATGGGGGAAGTTCAACGAGGCAAAGCAATATGCTCAGCTTGCACTCGCCCGTGAACCCAGCTACGCGAAAGCGGCACAGCTCCTTCGAACAATGGAGGAGAGATTGCCATAGAAAGGCCTCCATGACCCACCCGATTTGCTACGAACTGCGGATTCATATCGACGACAAACACAAAGATGCATTGATAGATATTTTGCATGAATTCGACGAACATAATTTCGTTGAAGGTGCGCTCGATTGCGATGTGGAATTCGAGTACGATTATGAGCATTTGTCTCGCGATTATTATGGCGAACTCGTGCGTCAGGTGCCAGTCATTCTCTATAGCGAAGACCTGCAGCATCTGAATAACCTGCGTGCAAATCTTTTAACTGAGACACAATCGCGTGCAGTGCCGCTGAGCGCAGAGCAAATCCTTTTACAGCCTATCGCAGACCAAAACTGGCGAGAATCATGGAAGGCTTCATTTAAGCCCATCGACATCGCGGGCCAATTTGCGATTCTTCCGCCATGGGAAAATCCAGCAAACTTTTCTCAGCCGCACAAAATCATCATCGACCCAGGAATGGCCTTTGGCACAGGTCAGCACGAAACAACAAAGCTCTGCCTCGAACTCTTACTCGAACTCAAAACCGTTCCTAAAAAAGTCTTTGACGTTGGAACTGGGTCGGGAATTCTTGCCATCGCGGCGTCGATGCTTGGCTGCCAGACGATTGTGGGTAATGACATTGATGAAAACAGTGTTCATATTGCGCAGGTGAACGCGCGCGATAACAACATTACCAATACAACCTTTGTTTCGACAGCCATTGAAGACATCGAAGACAAAGACTACGATCTGGTCTTTGCAAACATTCAACTTCGACCTCTGACCAAAATCTTTGGCGATATCGTTGGGCACACACGCCGCGGCGGAACAATCATTGTCTCGGGAATTCTCAATACGGAAATTGACGATTTTTGTGACCTTGTTCAGCGCAGCGGTGGTATTGTGAAAAAAGTTGTGAGCTTGGGACACTGGTCGGGGATTGTTTGTGAACGCCCGCTCTCGGAAAACGCAAAAAACTGATGTGCTCATTATTGGCGGTGGCCCGCTGGGCTGGGCGTGTGGCCGCCTTCTGGCGCGCAGAAAAATAAGAGCAACCATAATAGATCCTCTTCACACTCAGCCCCAAAGTCATTGGACTCACAGAGGACTTGGTGTTTTTTGGCCGAGCCTCAATGACCCACCCACACGGGCCGTCGTTGCACACGGCGTCGAGATGGCACACTGGCTGCAAGAGTTCTGCAGACACGGGCAGGAACTTCTTCCGGAATTCTTTTCTGCATCGGAATTTCAGAAAATAAAAGCTCTGCGCGTTGGGATACTTCCCCATGAAATCGAGGAGCTCAACACAGCCTGCAAATTGAATCTTGGGCTCAAAAAATCCGACGAAAACACGCTCGTCAGATTTTTCGAAGAAGAGTCTGCTGCATTTTTACTGACAACTCATCAGGTTCAGCTTTGTTCTCAAGACGAAGAAAAATACTTGTCGTTCCGCACAGGGCGGGTCACGCACATTCAAGACTCCAAAGATGACTGCGTCTGCACACTGGACACCGGCGAAGTTTTAAGCAGCGAAATGATGATTTTGGCTAACGGTTTTAAAATTTCGACTCTCGAGCCATGGCTCAAGCATATGTTGATTCCTATGTCCGACGTTCAGACACTCTGGTCAACGAATCTGGTTTGTTCTGCAGATGCAAAGCCGTTTGCAATTCGTGCCTCAAGTGGGCATGTCGCGTCGGTTTTTGTCCCGCAAAAAACGAGCACGCATGCAACGAGCTGGAGCCTGCGGCTGACAGGTCCAAGATTTATGCTTCCGTCAGCTGGAGCGGGATTGGATCTCGGAGAAAACTTGGTCGACGAAAATCTGATTCTACGCATTGAGCAGTGGCTCTTGGGGCACTTCTTGCCCGCACTGAGTGGAGTCTTAGAAACCACACAACAGACAGACATTAAACTGCGTCTTGAACAAGCCACATTTGCAACCGATTGTCTCCCCTGCGACGAATTGCCTATGCTTGGCGAACTTGGTCTACAAGGTCGAATTTTAGCATCCACAGGTTGGCTTGGCTGCGGATGGAGTGCATCGCTTCAGTCAGCTGCGATTCTCTGTGACCTGATTGAGCACGGACGTTCAGACAAGCTGGCGCCGCTGCTGCGGCCTCGCCGCTGGCGCAGCGGCATGGGAGAAGATGGCGTCACCGGCATGACTTGAACATGCGACCTGTTGTTTAGGAAACAACTGCTCTATCCAGCTGAGCTACGGCGACACACCCAAGGTTTTTAGCCTAAAAGATATCAGCTGTGCAAACACAGCAGGTTCATCGCCCCTCAATTCAGCGACGACCCGACCCTAGAAGCAATTTTCCAGAGCCTTGATGGTTATTTAGACCCTTGTGAATAATAATTTTTTCGCCCTGAACCTTGCCGCGATCATAGTGTTCCCCCAGAACTCGCCCGCCGGAGCGCACCGAGGTCAAACGGGGAAAACGCGACTTGAGAAATTTACGCAGGCCCGGATCGTTGAACTTGACCAGTGCAGTTGATTCCTGATCTGTAGGCTGAATACCCGCCGCAGCTGCAGCAGAAAAAGCCCGTTCGCGATCGTCTTCAAGCGAGTCGAGTTTTTTACGAAAGCCCGCAATCACTCCAGACTGAAAGGACATCTTGGGTGCAGCCCCCTTGAGCGAACGCTGGCCGCGATAGGCTTGCCACAATGATTCGGACTGCTGACGCAAAAATCCATATACGTATTCAGCCATCAAAACATTCTGCTCGGATCCCAGAATTTCCATTGTTTTATGGTTCTGATTTTGTTGAGCATCATAGAGGTCAGAGAAGACAACTTCGACAAAATAATAGCCCGTCAACAGACTTGCGATCATGCGCTGAAGTCTGTCGATCTTTTGTTTTTTATGATTGACGATGAGCGACACGTATCTGCTTTTTTTACGTGTCATGAGTCTTTCTATGTTGTATTTATGAAACAAATCACGCACACGCGCCATAGCTAAAAAAGCTTCATTTTCGTTGGTCGACTCGGCCATTGCCAAAAGCCGCTCAACCTTTCTCAGGATGGCTGCATCTTCTTCGGGGACAACACTCGATTCTTGCCATGTGCGCAGTGGCTCACCAAGATCTAGACCCGCTCCACGGTATTCTTCGGGCACTCCGAGGGCATCGCAGGCCTTTTGAAAATCAGACCCATGACCTGCATCACCACCAAGAACTTCAGTCACAAATTGATGTGCCATTTCGTGTTTGAGCACACCCAAAACATGTTGCCAGCTGTGTGACAAAATGAGTCTGCGACTGATGCAGATTGTTTGGGTCAGCGGATCCCATTGCCCCCACTGTGTTGCAAGATCACGAATCTCAAAGAGTGGCTTGCGCAAATTCAGACGGTACTGAAAGGAAATTGAATCAAATTCTGCGTAGAGTTGTCTCAGCCATGCCTCCTCGAGGAAGGCAAATGTCGGCTTTGATTTTGTCATTGTTGAACAATCTCCGGAAGACTTATCAGCCCGCCAGAACATTATCGTGCTGAGACTCAACTCTGCAAGTCAGTCCTGAAATGTCTGGAAAATTTAGGCGGAGTGGGGAATTTCCGCCGGCGCCGGCGCACCTGTTTGAGAGTTTTCAGGCGGCTGCTCGGATTGCGGCAAGCTCGCAGGATTGCGACGAACCATCACGAGAGTCATGTCGTCGACCAAATCAGGTGATGCGCGGAAGCCGGTCTTGTTTTGTCTGATCTGACCCACAAGAAGCATCTCAGCAACACTCACCTGCCCAGCAATAACCTTGCGCTTAATCTGGGCCGCCCAACTTGAAACCGTTGCGCGGAGAGGAACAACACCATCAGAATAGAGAACGATGAGTTCATCGCCCTTGAGCTTCTCTGTTTTGGCATTCCATGTTGTTTCCATCAGTACGTCTGAACCCAAACGCTCGCCCTGAGTGGTAAAATAACGGAATGCCTTGGAGCCCAAACAGAAGATTCCAGGATGACCTGCAGAACTGAACGTAATTTCACCACGGATAGGATCAAATAGAGCAAACACAGCAGTGCAGTTTTCGTTCTCGCGCAGGGCTTTGAGTCCCTTGTGGATGGAATAGGGTGCACGCCGCAGGACCTCTTCTTTAACTTCGGGTGTTTCCGGAAATGGCCCAGCGCGTAAACTTTCGCACCACAAGCCCCAGTGAGAACAAATCACACTCGTTGCAAGTGATGAGCCCACACCATGTCCAGTCACATCGGCGACACACGCAGCAAGCAGTGTTCGGCCGTCGTCGAAGGTCAGTTCTCGAATATCAAACCAGTCGCCCGCAAGTGCCTCGGCAGGAATATAAGTTGCTCGCCAAATCCAAGAATTGGTCGTCGTCTTGAGTTTGGGCAACATGCGTGACTGTACTTCTCGACCCACATTGAGCTCTTGCTCGATCAGGGCTTTTGCAGCCATCTCGCGACCAAAATCAGCCATCTTCTTTGCCGTTGAACCCACCTCTAGCAGTGCTGCTGTCATTAACGACGGCATAAGCACCATGGTTTTCCAGTCCAAAGGAGACTTCAAGCTCGCATCTTTGGTCAGAATGCCAACCAGATCTCTGACATTCACCCATCCATGAATTGAAAAAGCCGCACATAAAATGGCTAGTCGAGTGACAGTCAGGGCGACACTCACACCACTATAGGTTTCATCCTGATTGGTTTTCGTTCCGGGGTTTGGAGGATTCCTTAAACGATCGATACCAGCATAAATAATCACACAAAAAGACGCTGCAATCGCGAGTGAATCACCCCACAAATCACTTGTCGTTGAAAAACTGGGATCCAATTTGCCGCCCAAGGCAAATAAGCCACCCATAAATAGAACAAACAACCAACGATGAGCGACTTTAATTCGCCTGACGTTGAGCCCAACGATTGTTGCGGTGAAAAGAACGAGAAAACCAAGACCAAAGCCACACGACATTTGATACAAATACTCTTCAACCGGCGTGAGCTGAATGCCACCGTCAGTCTTGAAACCTAAAAAGTCGTGAATCGCGCGGGTCGCACCATAGAGCGCCAGATATGACATGACCACCGAGTGGTCGAGAACGATGGCGATGGCCGCAAGTACGAGAGGAATACCCAGCTGAAGCTGACGCGTCAGGTTGCCCGCTTCTTTCTGCATCCAGATGAGGCCCGAATAGTCGCGCACCTTTTCGGGTTGGGACAGCACGGCAGGCACATCTGCAGGTCCGAAGAACGTCAGTTTTTCATAGGGTCTGAGTCGAAGCTCGATCTGACCCATGTTCAGCAATTCATCGCGGGTCAAACTGAAGGTCGTGTCAGCAGCAAAACCAAATTGCTTGGTGAATCCATCGGGAGTTCGAATAAATGTGCCGCGATGAACGTTGCGCGGAAGAATCAAAACATAATGCGATTTTTTGCGGATCCAATTGAGATCATCTTCATCGAATTCAAAGACAACTTTGATCCAATTCGCGCGGGTCGGTTTACCCAAAGCATCTTTGACCTCGGGAATCCGTGTCGAATTTGCTAAGAAAACACCAAGGCGCGTATCTTGTGCAGGGTCTCTGAGACACTTTTCATCCAGCTGAACCGGCTGAACTTCTTGAGGTCTCTCGCACACATAAAATGACGCTTTAATCTTCTCGAGACTGAGGATGAAACCAGCGCTTTTGAGTGTTTCCCGACTTGCGGCAGCATCATTTCTCCGGCGCTGCTCATGGAACAGCCGGATAAACATAAAGAGACACAACCCCAGCGCAAAGTACATCACAATGCGGAAAATGTGCTGCTGTGCACGGTTTGTGATCTTCAATTTTCGGAGTAGGCCAACTGCCATACTTCCTCCTCAAAGTGAGGATCGGAAAGTTGACCACGGGGTCGTGGGTAAAGATTTCACACCCGACAGATTTGCCGAAGTATTGAAGATAAGGGAATAAATAACGGGCTGCACCCATCTAGGTGCAACCCGTTATTTGCAATCCGATTTGTGAATCAGGAAAAAGAAAGATTATTTCTTTTTCTTTTTAGCAGGAGCAGCCTTCTTAGTCGTGCGTGCACCCTTCTTAGCGCCTGTTACTTGCTCTTTGAGCGACTTAGCAGCGCGGAATGCAATCTTCTTGGATGCAGGAATGCGGATTTCTTCGCCTGTTTGAGGATTGCGGCCCATGCGAGCTGCGCGTTCCTTAACCTGAAGAATACCGACTTTGTCGATGCGGAGCTTACGGCCAGAAGCCACTTCACCTTCGACAGTTGCGAGGAAGTCAGCGATCACTTCCTTCGTCACCTTCTTTGGCAGTTGGGTGAACTTGTCAGCGACGGCTGCGACGAGTTGGCTCGTGGAAACGGTTGTATTCTTTGCCATGAAGCGAATCCTTTCCTAAAAGAAACAAGTGACGATGTTACCGAGGGTCACCGACAACCCAAGCATTAAATCGGACTTTTTCACATGCCTAACAAAAAATAAACAAGAGGCACTCAGCAAAGTCAAGTGTCGCAAAAGAAATTTGTGTTTTTAAAATGAGGGGTGCATAACTTCTCCCACCGTTCAAGGCTATCTTTGCCCTGACCAAGCTTTGCTTACAAACAAGAGGAGGTTTCCCTATGTCGAAGATCGTGAGTATCAATGCCCGTCAGATACTGGATTCTCGTGGCAATCCGACCGTCGAAGTCGACGTTCACACCGAGGACGGTGTCGTTGGAACTGCAAGTGTTCCTTCTGGGGCCAGCACGGGTGAGCATGAAGCCTGCGAACTTCGCGATGGCGACAAGAGCCTGTACCTCGGTAAAAGCGTTCTCACAGCTGTTCAAAACGTGCATGACCACATTGCGCCCATCCTCGAGGACGAAGTCGATGTGTCCGAGCAGCTCGCAATCGACCGCCTGATGCTTGAAATCGATGGCACGCCCAACAAAACCAAGTTGGGTGCCAACGCGATTCTGGCCGTTTCAATGGCCTGCGCTCGTGCAGCGTCTATCGAGCTCGGTCTACCTTTGTATCAATACCTTGGTGGAAGCTTCGCACGGCAGTTGCCCGTTCCGCTCATGAACGTCATCAACGGCGGCTCACACGCCGACAACACCGTCGATTTCCAAGAGTTCATGCTCGTGCCGCATGGTTTCCAAACCTACTCCCACGCTTTGCGCGCAGGCGTGGAAATCTTCCACACTCTAAAGAAGGTCCTCAAAGATAAAGGCCTGAACACGGCCGTTGGCGACGAGGGCGGCTTTGCCCCAAACCTTTCAAGCAACGAAGAGGCTCTTTCACTTTTGTGTCAGGCTGTTGAGAAGAGCGGGTACAAACTGGGAGATCAAATCTCGTTTGCGCTCGATGTTGCGGCTAGTTCATTCTTTGCAAATGGCAAATACAATCTCGAAGGCGAGGGCACTCAAAAGACCTCTGACCAAATGATCGAAACCTACTCCGCACTCGCGAAGAAGTATCCGATCGTCAGCATTGAAGATGGTCTCGACGAGAACGATTGGGCAGGCTGGAAAAAACTCACCGACGCATTGGGCCAAAACTGCCAGCTCGTGGGCGATGACCTTTTTGTGACAAACCCCAAGCTCCTCGCGCGTGGAATCGAAGCCCGCACGGCAAACTCGATCCTCATCAAACTGAACCAAATTGGCTCGGTCAGTGAGACACTCGAAACAATCGAACTTGCCAAGAAAAATGGCTATACAACAATCATTTCACACCGCAGCGGCGAAACTGAAGACACCTTCATTGCCGATCTGGCCGTGGCAACGAACGCTGGGCAAATCAAGACAGGAAGTGCATCGCGCACAGACCGTATTGCGAAATACAACCGCCTCATTCGCATCGAAGAAGAGCTTGGCGTGCACGGTTATTTTGCTTGGCGTGGTGGTCGGCGTCAGTCCTGAAACGACTCAACCCGTCTGCTGCGCAGCCCCCGAAAGGTCTCTATGGACTCTGTGTCTCCGAAGTACGATTTGAGCCAGTATCAAATTGTATTGAACGCCTTTGTGGAGCTGCGCAGCCGTGGTGTTGTTGTATCCTCGCAAGACCTCGAAGTGCTGAAGTCTTGGGCTGATGATGGTCTGCCGCCCGAGCTCATCATCAAAGCTTTGGAAGCTATTGCACTGGAAAACCAAGAAAATAATCGTGTTTTTAGCTCATCGCTCAAAGCACTAGACCGAACCATACGCCGTGCGGTACGTGATCTTATGGACTACTGAGGTCGTACGCGCGCCATGTCGAAAACCAAAGCATTGAATTTGGATGATGCATTCGCACAACTCGAAAAACTCGCACGCGCGCGCGAAAAAAACTCGCTCTCCGAGACTCCCTTTCAGAGGGACCCGTTCACCGGACAATCGCTCACATCGCGCACCAACGACTCTTCAAACCCCTCGCAGGCATGCGTCTGTGGACAAAACGCGCTGGGCATCTATCTCAAACAAGAAGGTCATCGCAGTACGTTTGCCCTTTGTCCTGCATGCGATCCTCAGCCGCGCTGCGAGGATTGTCAGGGCTCCGGCCAACTGCGCCGTTTCAATCTGTTGACCCTTAAAGATGAAATCATCGCCGGTGCATGCGCGTGCCGAACAGGTCGAAAACGCGCTGAGCTGCTCAACAATATTCAATTGCCCCCACGCTACCGAAGTGCATCGTTTGAGACTTTGCAACTGGGGCACTTGGGCCGCAATCCCGCGCTGGTGCAAAAACTCACCGATTGCCGCGATCGGGTCATGAAATTTTGCGACAGCGTGACGGGCTACCTCAGTGAACAAGAGCCCGCACCAGATAAAATCTTTCTCACTCTCCTTGGGCCCGTCGGCACCGGCAAAACACTTATGGGCTGCGCGGCTATGAAGTGGCTTGTCGAAGAAACCGGCTGCACGGCGCGCTTTGTTGATTTTCTTTTCTTGTTGAGCCAGCTGCGTGAGTCGTATAGCCAGAATTCATCTGAAGAAAAAATTCTCAAACCACTGCGCGAAGCGGATGTTCTTTTGATTGATGAATTGGGCAAAGGACGCGCAGAAAAAGCATGGCAGATGGAAAAACTCGATGACCTCATCAACAGCCGATACAACGACGGCCGAGTCACCATTCTGACCACCAATTATCTCCCTCCAGAGGCCACCTACGATCCTGTGCGTGCAGGGTTTCGCAGTGCTCCAGCAAATGAATCGTTCTGGGAGCAATCTTTGCCCGAACGCATTGGCGCTCGCATGTACGATCGTGTTGTCGAATCTTCAGTATTCGTTGATTTTATTGGACTGCCGAGCTTCCGGCGAGCAAATGCCGAGAACTTTTTACAACGACACAAATCCGAAGCAGCTAGAGAGTTTTAAGCTCTGTTTTCTTGTAACTGATCATCGTTCGCTTGGCATCGAATAGATTTCGATAGCTCTCGTAACGGATTCTTAATTTTTCAGATTCCGCTCGCGTTGACGCAATTTGCTCGAGCAACTGAACATACTCAGGGTCTGCCTCGGCGAGACGCTTAAGACGCCCCTCGGGGATAGACGCCTCGCTACCCGCCTCACTCTCGATGCGATTCATGATCCGCGCGCGGACTGTTGTTCTGAGCAATTCAAGCCGCTCGGCGTCGCGACGTTTGTCGGCATATTCCAAGCCAATTTTGTTGGCGAGCTGAATGATTTCTTCAAGCGACAAATCACGCTGACTCTGTGCCGTCGAGCTACCGCCGGCTGGCGATTGTGTCGGTGCGTGAGGATCATTTTTATCCAACTCGGCCTCTCAATCTGTACATGCTCCGCGCGGTACGACCACACCGAGGTGAGCTTCAACTTCTGTGCGCTCTTAGCTCATGGACAGCATACGGGTCAGAGCTGTTTGCGCAAGCGATCGTGTCGGCTCCGAAACAGAAATCACGTTCACAGGATGCCCTGCAACAACCGAATCCATAGCCCATGCCAAGTGAGCCAAGTCGATACGGTTCATTGTGCCGCACAGGCACATGTACTTGTTCAGGCTGACGACCGTTTTATCGGGATTCTCGGCCGCAATACGATTCACAAGATTCATCTCTGTGCCCACGGCCCATTTACTCCCCGCAGGACTCTCGGCGATGGTCTTGACGATGAATTCCGTCGAGCCCACGGCATCGGATCTGTCGACCACTTCCATAGGACATTCAGGATGAGAGATAATTTTAATCTCAGGATCCTGAGCGCGTAGCTGATCGATTTGTCGCAGGGTGAACATCGCATGCACCGGACAATGGCCTTCCCACAAGAAAATTCGGCTGTCGCGCACACGGTCTGCAGTGTTACCGCCCAACAATTTTCCCGGCTTCCACAACAACATACTTTCGGGCGCAAATCCCATTCTCTTGCATGTGTTTCGGCCCAAATGTTGATCTGGGAAAAAGAACAAAGCCTTGCGCTCTTGCAATGCCCACGCCACAATTTTTTCTGCATTTGAGCTGGTACAAACAATACCGCCCTTGCGTCCAACAAAAGCTTTCAATGCTGCTGTCGAATTGATGTACGTGACGGGCATGATGCTCTCGTGGCCGAGTGTTTCGACCAATTCATTCCACGCAAATTCAACATCATCGGCATCAGCCATATCGGCCATATCGCAACCAGCGCCCATATCGGGCAACACGACAATTTGCTTGCCACGCTTAAGGATGTCTGCGCTTTCGGCCATGAAATGTACACCACAATAAACGATGTACTCAGCCTTTTCCTGCGCTGCGGCATATTGAGCAAGTTTGAGTGAATCACCACGCATGTCGCCAATTTGTACGATCTCTGGACGCTGGTAATGATGAGTGAGAATCACAACCCTGTCTCCCAAGGCGCGTTTGGCCTCGAGAATACGCTGCTTGAGTTCATCGTCCGTCAGCGTGGGGTAGGGGGCAGGCAGGGGTTGTTGATAGATCATGGGCACTCCCGAAAGTCTGAACCACTAGCTCCTAATCCCGACTCGGCGCAGATTTCAACCCGAAAATTATTCTATTGGAACAAGTCTGACGTTTGACTTTACTCGGCAAACCCTATTTCTTTGAGCGGTCGTTTGACCCACAAACACCGGAAGAGGAGCACTGAAACATGACCATGGAACTTACCCAAACAACACAAATTAAACGCGTCGGCGTGGTCGGGGCAGGACAAATGGGCAATGGAATTGCGCAAGTTCTGGCTCAATCGGGATTTAACGTCATGCTCATGGACGTTTCGGAAGCCTCGCTCAAAAAGGCGATGGGAACGATTGAGAAAAGTCTGGCTAAACTGTTCGAAAAGGGCAAACTTCCTGAACATCCACCGATGATTCTGGGCCGCATTAAGTGCACGACACAACTCAAAGACTTTGCTGACTGCGATTTCGCGATCGAGGCTGTCAGCGAACAAGAAGAGCTTAAAAAATCGATTTTCAAACAACTCGACGAAGTGCTTCCTGCACACGCCATTCTTGCCTCGAACACCAGCAGCCTGCCCATCACCCGACTCGCCAGCTCAACAAAAAGAGCCAGTCAGTTCATCGGCATGCATTTCATGAATCCAGTGCCAGTTATGCAGCTCGTGGAAATTATCCGCGGCCACGCGACCTCGGAAAACACCTATCAACTGACCAAGGCTCTGGCTGAAACTGCAGGTAAAACCACGGTTTGTTCGCAGGATTACCCCGGATTTATCGTCAACCGCATCCTTATGCCCATGATCAACGAAGCGTTTTTTACGCTGATGGAAGGCATCGCAACCCCTGAAGATATCGACGCCGGAATGAAGCTCGGGACCAACCAGCCCATGGGTCCGCTGACTTTGGCCGACTTCATTGGACTAGACACCTGTCTGGCCATCATGAAAGTGCTGCACGACGGACTGGGCGACAGCAAGTATCGCCCTTGTCCACTGCTGAAAAAATACGTGGATGCGGGCTATTTGGGCCGCAAAACAGGTCGTGGCGTTTACACGTACAACGGGTAATTCGGCCGCTGAGGCCTCGAGGGAATGTTTCACACATTGCCCGTAAACGCTCTCGAGGCTCAAGCTTTCTAGCTTCAGACACCTGTGAAATTGGTGGGCAGAAGCGTCTAAAAAATAGTCACTCACGCTCTCGTCCTACAGTTCCCCCTCCAGCAACGCATGGAAATTGAGAACAAAAAAAAATGACCGTCGATGGCACGGAAATTGATGGAGTGCCGTCAGTCCCCTGTGCCTAGAGGTTCGCGGGGCAGAACAGGTTTTTTATTTTTGTTTTGGAGGACTCCCCATGCGTCAGATCCTTTTACCCCTTGGTGCGCTTTTGACCATCGTTAGCGTTGTCGCTTGTAGCTCCGACGACAGCTCGTCGGGTGAACAACCCCCAGCACCCGCGTCGCAGGTGAAGAACGACACCCCCCCGCAGAACCAAGACGCAAGCAAATCAGCTCCCACGCAGCAACCCGTGCAGCAAACTCCGGTGCAACAGACTCCGGTGCAGCAGGGCTCGGCTGAATATTTTGAAGCAACCAACGGCGCCAACCGTTATCTCATTCCAAAAAACAGCATGATTGCGATTCAGTTCCCCGTTGAAATTACCTCTGACCCAGAGAAAAGCATCAACCTTCCGGGCTTGGGTGACTACGCATTCTCGGAAGACAAACTTCCTCAGGTCACAGTTGCTGTTAAAGATGTCCAAGGCGCCACTGTCTTTGCTGCAGGTTCGAGACTCATTGGTACTCTCAAAATGAGCGCTCCTAAAGCAGTCTTTAACGTTACGGGCGTGAAGTATGGATCTGTTGTTTACAACATGGCTGCAAATGCAGAGGTAACGTCTGCGAAATATGACCGCAACAACCTCAGCTTTACCAACATCCTTTTGGGTGCGCTGGGCGGTGCAGGTATTGCAGTCATCATCGACGGTATGGGACAAGACCGTTCGATTACTTGGTGGGCACCCTTAATTGGTGCGGCTGGTGGCGCTGCTGCAGCTGGTCTCCTGTTTAAGAACACTCAGGCTATCGTTCAGGTGAAAGCCAACGAAACTGCCGTTCTGCTTCCAGGACCTCGCTAATCCATTCAGCCTCGTGCTGAAACTGATTTAATACTCAGACGTCAGACATGACGTCTGAGTTTTTTTATGGCCACACATCAGATCCAGAGCAGAAAATTACGCTGAATTTTTGGGTGGAATAAACGTCATGGCGCGCTCTGTCATGGCCGTAATCGTCAGACTTGGATTCACTCCCAGATTCGCCGGCACGGCAGAACCATCGCACACCCACACACCCTGATAACCAAACAACCTGTGCTGTGCATCAATCACACCATCATTCGGCGAAAGTCCCATCGGGCACCCACCCAAAATATGTGCCGTGGTCGGAATATTCACCGTCACTTGTGTCACAGCACACTGTGCCTGTCCGCCCACCCGTCCTGCAAACCACTCTGTGAACTCATTTGCTGCAGGAATTTCGGAAGGAACTGGGTCACTGCCTTCTTCGCGCTCGGATACCAATCCACCCCGAAAAAGCGTAAATGGACTGCGTCCAAAGCGCACACGAATGCGATTATCCAAATCCTGCATGACCAGAAAAATTACGCTATTTTCGGCCCATTTTGAATTGAATGTGAAACGCAAGAATTCAATTGGACGCGAAACAATGCGCCACAAAAATTTCATCGATCGCTTAAATTCGCTGGGATCACTCACCAAAGGCGCGGCGAGAAGACGCATAAAATTTGAACCCACAGGATATCTCACAGGTTCAATCGCTGTGTCTTTGTCGGCCTTAAAAATCGAAGAAATGGCAATTCCATGCGAATAGGGCTGGCCGCGTTTTGAATTTAATTCGGTGCTCCCTGTAAAAACCTCACTGTTGGTGCGCACATGATGGCCCAACAACTCCGAGACGTTTGGTAAAGTTTTGTAGCGATCGCGACACTCGAGCAGCAACCGCAGAGTTCCCAAAACGCCTCCCGCAAGAATGACATTGCGTGCACGAATTTTCTTCCGTGCAGGGAAAAAAATAGAATCCACTGCCTGAGCTGAAAGCTCCCAACCCGCACTTCCATCGCTGTTCAACGGTCTCATCGAGGTTATTTTCGTTAGCGGTTCTATGCGTGCTCCACGTTTTTCTGCGAGGTAAAGATAGTTTTTATCCAGAGTATTTTTTGCATCAAATCGGCAGCCCACCATGCAGCCGCCACAAAAGTTACACCCCGTTCGTTCGGGTCCTTCACCATTAAAATACGGATCCGCAACCCGCCGACCAGGCTCACCAAAAAACACAGCAACTTCGGTGGGTGCAAAACTCTCATGCACACCCTTCATCTTTGCATAGTCTTCAATTGTATTATCAATAAACGTGAGCTTAGGATTTCGAGCTGCGCCGAGCATTTTTTTTGCAAGCGCATAGAAGGGCTGCAATGTTTCGCGCGCATCACCCATCACTTTCCACGCAGGGCTTTCAAATGCCTTGTCTGAAGGAACCATGAGTGTATTGGCATAAACAAGACTTCCACCTCCAACACCCGACCCACTCAGAATCAAAACGTCTTTGAAAAATGTGAGTCTCTGAATCCCAAAGCATTTAATGAAAGGCGCCCACAAATAGCGCGGGAGATCCCAGTTGGATTTTGCGTAGTCCTGAGCCCGAAACCTACGACCCTGCTCAATCACGCAAACCTTGTAACCTTTTTCACTGAGCCGCAATGCCGAGACACTGCCACCGAATCCCGAGCCAACGATCACAAAATCGAAGTCAAAAGATTCAACATCAGCTTGTTCTTGTGGGTTATTGAACGTCACACTTGCCCCCAATCGTTTGATTCCATGTCGGCCGGATGCGGCTCAAAAATCAAGTTCAGGGCTTGGGTTTCGATTTAGCGCCGCCTGCCTTGGGATTGCCCTTCTTCGCAGGACCTTTACCCGCAGGTTTTTTCTTGGATGCAGGACCCGAAGATTTAGGTTCTTGCTCAACCTTTGTCCTCTGACTCTTTGGCGGTGGAATGTAGTAAGCAATACCACCACCAAAAGTCATGGCACTGAGTTTGTTTTTTCCACCAACAACACTCACCTTTATTTCTTCATTCGCTTGTTCACTGAAGATAGACAATGGCCCTGAAGCAATTTCAAAAGATCCTGTTGCGTAGTCGAACATGCCAAAGACACTCAATGCAGGCATCACAAAAAACTCTCCAAGTGCACCGAAGCGCAGCCTCGAGAGTTTTGCCATTTGCAAATCAAGAGTGTTGCTTGGATTCTGGACGGACAAAATGAATTTAGGTGAGAGCCCGAGGTCATAGGTAAATAGACCAGACAGGCGCAATTTAGAAATTGCGAAATCAACAGATGCACCCACTGGCACATAGCTCATACTCAATGTGTCATTCACGAGCCCGCTTGTCGTTGCTGAACTCATCATGCGGAACCCAACAAGAGCCGAGACAGACAAAGCGCCCATTTGAACGGGAGTGACAGCCAATTCGCCGCCATAGAAGACAAAGTTTCTTTTCACGTCCTGCTCGTTTGAGCGCTTGATTGTTGGATCTTCTGCGTCAACAAGTTTTGTGCCAGGCAAAGTTGCCAACTCTAGGCCAGCGTAAGGGCGAATTCCAAGAGAAAAGGCTTGAGCGGGTGTGTCGCAAATGAATTGCGCCACTCCGACCAAACACAAACTGCTGACATAAAGAATCTTCCTGATCATGTCTGCCCTCTGCGCATCCGTTCACAGAGGGGTATCGGAGGAATATTTTTAAACTTTTACTGTTTTCTTGTGTCAGAGGATTGTCAACGGCTTTCGCTCAGCTCACCGTGGTCTGCCAAATAAACGAAATCTTCTCCGTTCAAAGCGCAGGTTTGCGTGAAGTTCTTAGGATATGTGACAGATGTCACACCAAAGGCAATGTTCTGGTTCACCCCAAGTTTTTTGAAGTTGTTCAAAGAAGACACTTCACCACTCACAACAATCACAGTCTCCGCAGGGACAAAACAATTACGAATGACGTTGCTCTGAGCAATCGCGACGAATGTGTCACGCTTCATTTTCAATTGCTTGGACTTTGCGGATGCAACTGCGGGAGGCTTTTCGCCCTCGCCACCTGACTCCTGCAAAACGGGCGGTTTAGCAGTCGCCGTTGCTGTTGCTGCAGCCGTCGCACTTGCAGTTGCAACGGCAGTCGCAACTGGAGTGACCGTCGCTTGAGCGGTTTGAGTCGCTTCAGGTGTCGCGGTGCTCTCGGGCCCCTCAGGATTGCCTGTATTTACGCTTGCACCACGTTGCAAACATGTGCCAGCAAATACAGCGTTCGCATCACCATTACAGAGTTTTGCCGCATCCACAGCACTTCTGCGTTCACCTGTCGGGCCAGAACACGCCGCGACGAGCGAAAAGACACCAACAGCAATTGCTGCAGGCAGAAATTGAACAAGCATCGAGCTGCTCAAAGCAAATTTACTTTTTCCAAGTGGCTTGCTCATCTTTTCGCCCTCACTTACATGCCGCAACCGTGCCGCCGGTCACACTGAAATGCGAAAGATACAGATATCCTGTCACAATCGCTGCACAACCTTTGATCGTATGCGTCCCAATCTTGAGCTCGGCCGTATTTGCTTTGCAGACAGAATCGGCGCCAAAGGTGGTCGGTACAAGACAATAATGGAGACCTTCTTGCAGTTTCGCTTTGTCGCGCGTGACATCCAATCCCGAAGTCGCCTTCAGGTAGCTCTCTTTAGCCGCTGCAACGTTGAGTTTGATTACGAATTTAGAGTTATCAAAAGGCAAACTTTCAGCGCCGCCCGACGAATCATCTGCGGGCTTGTTCGCTGGGTCTACCGCCGAGGCAGTCGCAGTCGCAGTTGCAGTGGCTGAGGGCTTCGCAACAGGTCTGCAGATCTCATTTTTCTCAATTTCAGCTTTTGTGCGTGACTCTTGGTTCGATTTTCCGTCTTCTCGTACACAAGTCACAAGATAATTACCCTGCTTGGCTTTATCTTCTGTGAGCGCCGAGATCATCAAAAAACCTTCCGGCTTTTGCTCTGCCGCCAAGTCCATAACACCCGAAGTCCCCGATTGAAGACACCCCGTCAAACAGAACAAACCCAACACGGCGCATGAGTATATTGATTTGTCGTTCATTCGAAGTCTTCCCCTTGATGCGATGCCGGTCGTATCGGATCGCTGAGCTCAAATCTTTATGCTCAGGGGGGTGAGTTTAAGAAAAACAAATGATTCATACGAATTACAACTCAAGACGCCTTTCTCTGCTGCTCCATGAGAACATCGTGGCGCAGCGTTTTCTCAAAAAGACGGCGTTTAATTGCCTCTCTCGTTGACTCGTCTTGGGTTTCGGCCAACCGTTCGGAAAGCTGAATGATTTCTTTTTTGAGCTGTAAAACCGGAGGAAGAAAACCAGCATTCTTGAGGATTCTCTGGGATAAGCGCAGGTGCAGAGGAACAAATTGACCATCCTCGAGATCCAAAGGCTGGCCGCACAGGCTCAAGTTGTCGAACTCGCCGTTCTCGATGGCCTCCCTGATTTTATTTTCCGCAATGATTTCGAATGCGTTCATGCAAAAAACACTCCTTTCAGGCGTTTCTTCATCCCTTCCAAAAAGAAATATCGGTAAAACGCAGAAGATCCGTGAGTCTCGAAGCCACATTCTGCTTTTAAGCCTTTTGTCGGTTTGCAAGTCCCCGAAGAAACTGATCTTTGACGGGTGAATTTAGGGACAAGAATAAAGGGAAACGTTAACTTCAGAGGCCGCCTGCGCTTTAGAAAAGGGACAATCAGGCAAATGATTTTGGTCCGCCCAAAACTCTCCCGTGGAATGTTGTGCTCTCGATTGCTCCCGCTAATCGTGAGCGTGACTGCTTTTGCACTTCCTATTCAAGTCGCACAAGCGCAACGAGGCCTCACGCCACAAAAACAAGAGCAAAATTCAAACGCTCCTTCTGCAGGTGTGGCCGGTTTTTTCGATACGCAGACTGCAGGCGAGAATGATCTTGTCGGAGACCTTCCCACATTCGCAATCGATTATGGTCTGACCCCTAACGTAACAATTGGTACAAATGGCCTTGCACTCCTGACACTCGCAGTAGGTGCGACGCAGGCATCAAAAACGTCTTTTCCGCCACTCTATGGAAAAGTGCGCTACCGCGTCTTCGCGCAGGACAATTGGTCAGGCGCAGTGACAGGCTATCTTTTTGGTATGAAGACGAACAACCAATCACTGCTGTCGGCCGATTCACAGAGTCAAACCGTTATCTATTCCGGAGCAACACTTAATCTCGCGCAGGACTTCGAAACAAGTAGCTGGGGAATGTCCTTTTTCGCTGCTCGTCTTGCATCCTCGAGCGGTGCGACGCAGGCAATTCGAGACAACAAGTCAGACCGTGTTCTTCAACTTGCATCTGCGTGGTGGCGCAAAACTCTTGTACAGACGCTCGAAAGCGAAATCCTTCTTCTGACGTGTCCACTTTATGAAAGCTCAGACACCAGCCCATTAGCGCGTATTGATTCCAAGCAAGCATGCTTCGGAGATCGCATTACCGATCCTGCTTTACGTGGCTTGCTCAATTGGCGTTCGACCGAACAATGGCTCTGGACTGCCGGAGTGATTTGGTTGCCGCGCTCAGAAAATAAAGTCTTTCCTGTTCTTGGTATCACACACATTCTATCCTTTGGCTCCGCTCGGTCAGAAGAGTAAAATATGAAGAAAAGCCGGCATAATCTCGGACCAAAAATAATCTGCCCACTTGTCATTCTCATGAGCCTTAGCCTGACTGGGTGTCAAGAGTCAGAGAAAAAACCGACCGCGCCATACAAAGCGCAGGTGATCCACTTTCAGCCCTCAGACAATTCGAATACTGGACGTTGGACAATTGGCGAACAGCTTCTTCAAACACTTGAAGACCCAGACACGCTCAAAGGAAACCTGTTCGAAATTGTTGCTGGCCGCAAACTCACCATCGACTTCACAGTCGGTTCAATTGTTAGCGGAAGAATTAGCGGAACAGAAGACGTGAACCCCATCAGGTACAGCCTCAAAAATGGAGTCATCGTCCCTCGTGACACGACTACACTACTCATGTTCTCAAGCTTTCATGCCTTTGAACGCGTGTTCGACCGATTAGAGCCCGTCACAGGACTCGCAAACGATGCGCTGAAAAAAGTAATTGGTGGACGATATCAAATACTCTTCGAACCTACGATTGATGCACAAACAACTGGAGTAGAGACCCGGGTATCGTTGAAAACAAATGCAGCCTTTAATTCTGAGTCTGACAATTTTATTCTTTTTCGAAGATCACAGCTTGAGGACATTCCAATTGCTGCCAACATGAAAGTCATAGCTCATGAATTTGGCCATGCTCTCTTTAAAAATTCGTTTTTCGAGCAAAAGAACGACACCTGTCCATTCAACGACAGCGCAGGCGCAAGCGAACGGCAAAAAAATAAATTTTTCCAAGGCCGTCTCAGCACTGAGTATTCCATCACCGGCTTGAACGAAGGATTCGCGGATTTCGTCAGTTACATGATGACCGGCGACGTCAATCCACTTGAAGGTTCCATCTCATTTAAAAACGTCGAAAGTCGCTCGTTGGTCGGTCAGCCCTTTTATTTTTATCAACTCGTCAGCGATGCGAGTTGTGACGGAAAATTCTATTGCATCGGAACGCTCTTTGCGCGGGCTTTATATAAAGTTGCATCGCAGTACCCGAAGAATTCAACTGAACAATTAGCATTTAGCAGGCGCGTTTTTTCCGCGCTCGGATCGACAGTAAAAAATTTGAAACAAGAACCCGCGCTTAGTTTGTTGCCGGAGCCGACCAGAGACATCTCAGAATGCAAACGCAGCTCAACTGTCTCTCTGACTTACGATGGAAAAGTTGCGGGTGCCGTGCTCGCTGCGTTTCTCGCGGGCTGGCCTGCAGGGCCTGAAAAAGCGGCCCTCTGCGTTTCCTTGGCCGAGCTCTTCGGAACATCAGGTTTCCCCAAGGAGGCGCGCAGTGTCTGTGAATCCTGAACTTTTTTCGAATCTGCTGAGTTTAGGCCTCGCGTTTGTCAATTCCAATGTTGTCGACGCATCAGGTCTGAGCGATCGTCTTCCAAGTTATGAAATCTTTACGCAGAGCTACGTTCGGCTTCCAGCGGAACGACTATTTATCCGCCCCGCGCTCCGCTTTGCTTATGAGCCCAAAGCCGATCTCGAAAGTGCAAAGTCGGCTGCCATCAAAGAAGAAACACTCAAAAGTCATGCCGAAGTTGGGCTGCTCTATGACGGTTTGGTTGTTCCAGTCGTGGCACTTCATGGCGCCTATCTGAGGCGCAAGCTGACACTCACCTCGAGTTCACCATTGGACACGGGCGCTGGTAACGACCTCACGCGTGCAGAATATTTTTGGCAAGGGGGAATCACCTTTGGTCTGGGATTGCCGGCCTTAAATGGTGACTTAATCATTGAGCCCTTCTACCGACTCGTTCGAATTGTTGACGATAAAAGGCACCGGAGCCAATGGGGAATCGATTTGAGCTATGCTCTGCATATGGGCGCAAAAGCCCAACAATCGACCCCCTAAAAAGCACAATCAAATAGCTAAAATTACGATCATATTTTTAAATTTTAGGTGTGTTAAAAAAAAGACGTTGCATCCCGCGAATTTTGGCTGCTACCATCTTCTGGGCCTTAACTGCGAGGTTGCTGTGAGTAACAAATTTTCTGCCTCTGAAGTGAATAGCGCATCCCTTGAAAATCAGGGTAAAGATCTTCCCGGTCCTTTGCTGGGAAAAACTGTCGCTGACCTACAGACAATGCGTGCAGGTCCGGGTCTTTGGAGATTCTTTTCAGCAACGACAATGCTCGTTTTAGCGCTTGCTCTCAGTTACCGATTCAACACGAATGAATTTGGATTTTACATCTTCGCGGTCCTGGCCGGAGTTCTTTTTGCTGCGGCTGCCGTCACAACTCATGACGCCATTCACCATACACTCACCGGAATAAAACTCTTCGACGAGATTTCTGCTCGGGTTGTGACTTGGCCAGTTTTATGGCCACATGGTGTTTACTCTGAATTGCACAAGCTTCATCACAAGATGAACGGCATCGATGCACGCGATCCAGAGCGCGTTACTTACACTGAAGAAGAATATGCTGCGGCAGGACCACTCAAAAAATTCTACATCCGCAACCAGCTTCCATTGGCTGTTTTTGTGGGCGGCGGAATTGGCATGATTTTGGGTCACCTCAGCCGAGCTGTTGGATTTATTTCGCAGTCAAAAGGTTTGCGCCGCGAAATTGTTTGTGACCTCGTTGGTATTCTGGCTGTTAACGGCATTCTTTATGGAATGGCGGCTGCGCATGGTCAATTGGGCAAAGCTTTGTTGCTGTATTTTATTGTTGAACGCATCGGTGGTGGATTGCTGCAGTTCCGCGCGCATGTTGAACACTACGGACTCTCTGGTAAGCGTTCCAATTATTTTGCGACACAGCTCTATGCCTGCAGAAACATCGAAACACATCCGGCAATGTCGTGGCTCATGAATGGACTGAATTTTCACTCCATCCATCATGCCTTTCCCAAAGTTCCTTTTTATCACCTCGAAGAAGCCACACAGCGCATGAATAAGTTGTTGGAGACTCACAATGCCGAACAACTGCCCCACTCGAAGGGATACCTGCGCACATTCGCAAATCTTTCGAGTGATATGCAGTTGCTCAAAATGAACAGTTCAACCAACAACCCGCGTGCAGCCACTACTGCGGAATATACGTCCTGACCGGGCTGCGCAGCACGGGCATATAGGGAAGCCTGCAATAATCATTCATCAAGCGGCCAAGGTGATCGGGAACGCAACTGCGCTCCTCTACGCTCAGCCGCTGATCTTTGTTGGGAATCAGCAAAGACTTTGACTCACACGTCCAACGGCTATTCGCGGAGCCAATATGAAGTATGGGCCCGAAGCCGAATCTTTGCGCCCGAGTTTCAAGTCCACACAACGTCACTCGCGTCACGTCTTGTTCGGGAAGAACAATCATTGTGGGCGTGCAATACCAAGCATCAGGAAACACCTGAGAGCACTGATCACGCAACGCTGCAGGCATGCTCAGAGCAGCGCTACCCACGGGCGATTTCAGCCAGGTTTTCATCCCCAAAACGTCTGACCGCGAGCCCTCGTAGCGCCAATCAAATTCGGTGACCACACAACGGCTCGAGACTTCTTGCAGATAGTCGAGCGGACTCCTTGAAGATGCTTCAAAATGTGCGCAGACGAGTGTGGGAGTATTTTCGGGAGTGGCTGTTCCGCTCAGAGCAAACAAGCCTCTTCCTGTTTGCGGGTTATGATCACAAAAAAGAACTCGTCCGTCTTGTGACCCACAGAGTGGAACGCCATCCCAAGCCGAGTCAGTGGCTGCAGCAGACGCAGATTGTAGAGGATCACCCTCGATCGATACTTCGCATTTATTCTTAAAGATCTTTTCTGCCTGAGCTGCAAATCTCTTTAAATTTTTATCCCTTCCAGCCTCCGATCGGAAATCGGCCAATTGCCGACAATCGTCCTGAGTGACTCCTCGGTTTGCATTTTCATCCGAGAGTCGGAGCATGAGATTTAGAGCATCTGTCAATCGAACAGAGGCCTGACCATAAGAGCGATAAGTGCAAGTGAGGGCAAGAATTCCAAGACCAACTTTAAGAGCGACACTGGGTCTTTTCATCGGGGATCCTCCTGCTGTTTGGACAACCTCCCCAACACTTCACGGCTTGCGTCAAAATATCAAAAAGCAAATTTGAAAGACAAAAAAGAATTGCCCGAACGACGTCGGGCAAAGGAAATGTTTGCTTGCTTACTCAGAGTCAAAGAAGGTCGCACCGCCTCTAGCGGGCAGCCTCGGCAACGTGTTGTCGAACAGAACGTGACTTTTTTACGGCTGGGATAGAGGCACTTTGTGCGCTGAAAATCCCATTCGAATCGATGCGTTTCTGGTTCATCTCAGTGTGGGACTTTACCCAACCCAAAAAACCGGCCGCGAGTGTCAGCGCAAAAAATGCAGAAAGCGCTCTAAAAAGCATCCCTCACCCTCCCGTTTGCAGATGCCACTCAGGGAGGTAACGAGAAATACAAGCATTGCCAACATATTTTTAAGCGAAAGGGTAAATCCGCTGGAATTTCATACTCCTTTCTCTTTCTCCTGCATGGATTCGAGCAGCCTACAAACTTCGTCGTCGGTGACTTCTTCAAAGCTGGAGTAAAATTCTCCCACAGCGGCAAAATCCTTCGGAACCGACAGGCACTCAACGGCATCGGCCAGATGAGCCATCATCGTCATGCCTTCGCGAGAAGCCACAGGCACCGCGGCTATAAGTTCAGCAGGCTGTTTACGGCGTGCCCACATTAAAGCGGCACGCATTGTTGCGCCTGTCGCCACTCCATCATCTACGAGGATGACTTTTTTGTCTCGAAGAGAGATTTGAGGCACAAATTTTTTCCAGCGAAAATCCCGCTGACGAAGAACTTCAAGACTCTTTTTTAACCAGAGTCGAAGTTGCTCTTGAGGAAGGTTCATCACCTCATCTTCTGGGTAGAAATTCCCCTCAATATCCGCAGCGCCAAGAGCAAACTCGGGTGCCAATGGCGAGGCAACCTTACGCACAGGGGCAAGCCCAAAAGTGCAATTGAGCCCACGTGCAATCGACACCCCCATCGGAACAGCACCTCGGGGAATGGCCAGAACAATCAGCCGCGGTGAACGATACTTCAAAAGTTTTTCAAGGAGCAGACTTGCAGCATGAATCCGGTTGTTAAATATCATCCTCAAATCCCCTTCTTCTCAAATTTAGACACGTTCAGAAAAGAAAACTCAAGCAAAGACAGAATCATGCCGAGAATGCACGGATGAAATAGCTCAAGGCGAGGAAGGAAGCGTGGTTATGGCATTCCGAGGACACAAAAAGCAGGGCAGCTGTTTGTTCGTCGTGATGGCTTTATCTGTTTGTGCATCGGGATGCGGAAACTCTGAGTCCACCCCGTCGACAACACCAACCCCAACCCCAAAAGCCACTCAAACAGCCACAGCACAAGGTCCGAACGCTGGTCGCTACACGGAGTATTACAAAACCCGCCCACTGGTTGGACTGACACCGTTTGAACCTCAGCCGACCTTTTACGCCCTGTTGTACAATTGTGGGAGCTGCCACGATTTCGTTAAAAAATTGTCCTCGGTGCAATCGCGACTCGCGAAAAATAAATCGGCTGATTCCCTTCAAAAGAGGATCACCTCAGGGTCGATGCCTCCAGACAACCCAAATTTTGCAAAATCGGCCGAGGGAATTGAGCTCTTAGACATGCTCAACAAGCTGTAACTGAAGCCTATTTATTAAAATTTACAAAAACCGCTCAAGCTTCCGTCGAGAACGGCCGATCTCGCACTTATCAGACAGGAGGGAGATAGATGAGCTCCGATAAAGACGTTGTTCAGATGAATTCCGAGACTCAGCCTGTTCCAGAAAATGCATCGGCACGCGACGCGCACGATTCCCTCCGTCGACACGCACTGAACTTTTCGCTGCTTGGCGGAATTGCCGCCTTTCTTGCAGCGTGTGGAAAGAGCGTCAGCAAGTTCGATAAACGCAGTGATTTTGTTGGCTCAAAAAGCACAAAAGATGGTGACGCACTCGGTAAATCTGGTTCTAGCAGTACCGGTGGCTCAGGAAGTTCAGGCGATGGCTCGGGAACGGGCGACGGCTCAGGCCAGCCTCCGGATGGTGGCATGGACCCCGGTGGAGGCGGAACAGCGCCTGGTGGCCTCAAGCCGGGCACATGTCTGCCGGTGAGCGTACAAATTGTCGATACAACTCCGAATGCGGCAACAGGAATAACTGTTGATAACGCTGCGATCGCAAGTTTTAATTTTTACCAAGGAAATAGTAGCAAACTTTTAGCTCTGAAGTTTGCCTCCGGCAAAGCGGCTGAAGGTGACTTTGTTCACCTCGTTGGAAAAATGGGTGCGGCAGAGAATTCAGGAAAAATTCTTGCAACGCGCCGAGTTCTGAGTACGGACATTCGCTCGGGTATCGCCTATGTGAGTTTTGAAACGCTCGCGCTGATGAAAGCGACTCATATCGACGTGATTCTTGTTAGCACAAGTAAAAACACAAAAGTAAAACAAACGATTGAAGTGGCCTACAAGAACAAACTCGACGGCCTTGATGTTGTCGACTTGTGCTACAGTATTTCAACAGCGCAGGCGATGGGAAACCTCTTTGACCACTTCCAATTTGGTGGTGATAAAGCACCGACAATGGATGGAACATCGACGATTGGTTCCCCTGCTGCATCGCTTGGTGAACAAACTGGCGGAACTGCTGGAGGTGGCAAGGGCGCGACGTATAAAATTGCCAACGGCAATTCCACATGGAACGTCTCCAATCTATTTGGATCAGAGCCGAGAGTGGAAAATCTCTTTGGTGAATCGGTCAATATCGGCACCGCCACAGCCTCAAATGTATTGGCTTCAGAACATACATTTGCTGCCTATTTCAAACGCAATTACAACGGCAAAGATTATTACGTTCGTTATTTCTTCTTCATTGGATAAATCAGGCAAAAGGCGACACAAGGGAGTTTGACCATGGCAGACTTGCATAGCGAAGTGAGCTCTAGAGCATTCCAAATGGATCGCCGCCAGCTTTTGAAATTGACGGCAGCAGCTGTTCTGGCTGGAAAATTTATCAACATGGACGAAGCAGCTGCATCGGGCGCTTGCACCATGATTGGAAGCCTGACCAACTTAAATGAAGGCCTAAAAAACGTCCCCAAATTAGATTCTTCAATGGATCCCCAATATGCGAAAGACTTCTTGTATTGGATCGACGGACCGATGAACAAGGCCCTCGATGGCTATACTGGAGATCTGGTGACTCGTGCGAGACTATCTTGCGTGATGCATCTGCCACACAACACTTCGTCTTACATTGAATCTGTCATTTTAGCAGACGAGAACTACAGCATTATTGCGCAGCAATATTTCGATGTGGGGGCTGCGCTGCCGATGGGTTCGTTCGCGCCGTACGCGATTTTTGAAAATTTGAATCTGGAAAAGAGCAAAAAGTACAAAGTGATCTTTATTCAAAACAACGGCGCGAACGCCGCGGCTGTATTCGAGCACACAATTAAAGATCCACAGCCCAGCCGATTCGACTATGCTCACCTCAGCACCACAGCGAGAGACGAACACATTTTGGCGTTCCTCCACACCGAGCTTAACGCACAAAACGCAAACGCAGCGGTTAACTACCGCTTCAAAGACAAACCTGAACTCGGCTCTGGATACATCACAACACCCTATGGTTCATGGTGGGATGGCGTTCACTCGTCACGCGCAAAAGTGCTCAACATCAACAAAGATTCGGGCGACTTCGCTATCAGCGTCGCTTTCATGCACGGCGACTCGGGCGAAACTCACTACATGAGATACTTTTTAGTTATGGATCCTGTGGGACGCGTGTTGGGTGCTGTTCGTAGATTTACCGCAAACAAAGGGGACTCTGATGATCTTACTGACGGAACGGTGATTGTCAGGAAGGGATTTTGGACACCCATCAAAAAGGCTGTGTTCCCAACGCTTGAAGATGCCGAAAAGCAGCGGTGTTTTGCGCACGACACCACCTTTAGAATTGTAGCTGCGGCAGACATCGCAGGCAACGCGGCTGTTCAAATGGTCTACGCTCCACTGCACACAGCACGCACAGCTGACGGCAAGCCGAACAAAACTGAGGGATTCTATTTTCCAGCCGACCCCACGGCTTTGCTCAACAGACAGCTGAACCGTGTGAACATTTTGAACTGTCCACACATTCAGATTCTCACCGATGACAAGTTTCACGCTCTTGCGCGCTACTCATTGCGTCTGCGCTAAGAGCGTGGCGTGTCTCTTTCTCACTGACACGCAACATGATCCACAGCCGGGCCTCG